>NZ_JBFTLQ010000007.1:0-140073 GCF_056396525.1 Cupriavidus sp. 05T41 | reverse complement strand
GACCAGTTCGGCGGTGTAGTTGTAGCGAGTACCTTGTTCGCTGCCGGCGCTCTCTTCGGCCTGGCTGGTGTGCTGCACGCCGTGGTGGCGCATGCGTATGGGGCGCCAGCCGTGGTTCATGTCGTCGCGGGGGTGGCCGGTGAGCTCGAAGGACAGGCCTGGCACGAGGCGCGGGTCGTCGCCCTCCACGCGGGCAAGGCGGGCGTCGCGGCGGTGGCCGCGCAGGCGCGCTTCGGTGAAGGGCTTGCCGGCTTCGTCGCGCTTGTAGCGACCGGGATAGTCGTAACGCGCGTAGGCGGACGCCTGGTGATCTAGGTCGGAGCCGAGGCGAGAATGCTCCTGGTCGTACTGTGGATGGGTGAACGTGTAATCGCGCTGGGTCTGGCGTGCCGTACGCACGTTCTCGGTGTAGGTGAAGCGGTGCAGGGCGGGCTCGGGCTGGTCGCCGCCGGGGGTGGGGTTGTAGCGCACGGGTCCGCCGGCGATGCGGCCCTGCACGAACAGGCGGTCGCTGTGGATCATGCGGTGGCCGTCGGCGTCATGGCGGAAGGCAAAGTAGAAGGCTTCCTCGCGGGCAATGCGTTCGAGGAAATGCAGGTCGGTGTCGCCGGCCTGCACGCAGTATTCGCGGGGCAGGTGCTCGGTGGTGACGATCTGCTCGTAGTGGGTGGTCAGGCCGTGGTCCTTGAGCACGTGCTGGAGGATCTCGGGCACGGACAGGGTCTGGAAGATGCGCCAGTCGGAGGACAGGCGCAGGCGGGCGAGGGCGGGCTCGACCACGGCGCGGTAGCGCGTGCGGCGAAAGCCGGTGTCGCCTTGCTCGAAGCGGCTGACCAGCCCATGGACATGGCGCACCGGTTCGTCGCCACGCCAGAGGGTGAGCAGGGCGGGCTGGTCGAGGATGGTGGCGAAGTCGAGGTCGGGGTCGGCATGGGCCAACTGCACGTCGAGGCGGAAGGTCTCGGAGAGGGCTTCGTCGAGATCGAACTCGATGACCTCGAAGTCCACCCCGCCGACGACGGCGAAGCTGAAGCGCAGGTCGGACTGGCGTGCCATGGTGTGCTCCTTGCCGATCGGGGCGCGAGCACCGATCGTTTACTGGCCAGAGGAAAACGCGGCCGGCGCGTGCCGCCGGCTGCATGGGTTCGCCCGGGCTGTCAGGCTTCCTGCGGCTTGCGCCAGTCGTCGGAGGCTTCGGTGCCTGCGATGGCATGCGTCCAGGTGATCTTGCGGTAGGCCATGGCGACCTTGACCAACTGGGTGTACTCCGCCTTGCTCGGGTCCTGCGCATGCGGCAGCACCTGGTTGATGTCGACGATGGTGGCGTCTTCGAGCTTGGTGGTGAAGAAGTGCTCCTGCTTGCCTTCGGTGGAGGTGCGGTACCACTTGATTTCCACGGTCGGCAGCATCTCGCCGGTGGCCAGGGCCTGGTACAGCAGCGGCGTGGACTTGTTCAGCGGGCTGGTGAAGGTGAAGGGCTTGTGCACGCGCTGGCCCGAGGGCTGGCCGCTCTGCGGATCGGTCGGGGTGGCGATGCGGTGTTCGATTTCCTGGACCAGGATCTGGTCCTCGTGGCCTTCGACGTAGACGTTGCCGACCGAGTCGGCGGTGAAGGCGCCCTGGGTGATGTTGCCCTGGGTCTTGCCCTGGATGCTGATATAGGCGGGTGTAGGCATGACAGACTCCGTTGTCGTGAAAATGGCCTGATGGGCCGGGATGCCATCGCTGATGACAGAGGGTCTATCGCAAACGCCATGCCAATCTCCTTAGTGGCTTAAAGACACTTTAAGAAACAACGAGTTATGTAGTAATTTCGGAATTGGCCGAGCGGCCCAGGGTTCCCGCAGGCTCCGCCATCCGCGGTTTTCGGGGAGGATTGAGCCAGGATTGGCTTGATGACTCATATTTTTTGGGGGAATTGAGCCAAGGTTGACCCGGTTGTCTTCTAACGTGCTGATTTTACGAATAAAAAATCCAGCCAGAAATGGCCCGCACGCCCTTGTCGGTGATGCGGTAGGCGTCGCATGAGCGCATGCGATAACCCACGAAAAAAAGAGGTTCATCTAGGCGATCGCAGCCGTCGCGGCTTCGGTACCGACAGTCTTCCAGGACATGGAAACGAACGCCCCGTCATTCTCGCTGACCTTTCCAACAAGCGCTGAAGCAATGATCTGAAATGAAAAGGCCGCGATCAAGTTGGCACGGGCTGCCGTCAGCGGCGGAAGAATTGAGCCAAGGGAGGCGCGATATTGAAGGTAGATATGCCGTCGACCGAGAGTGCCTATCTGGCTCAATGCCGCGGATTTCACGCGAGGATCGGACAAGACCTTATGCAACGGTTCATCACGGCAAAACCCTTTCACCAATGCATCGACAAGCGCGAGCACCAGGCCTCGGATATCGGTGAACTGTTCGTTTTGCAGTCTTTCGATGACGGCCCGCTCGATCCGGTCGGTTACTTCCTGCTTGATGGCCGCCAGGATGTCTTCCTTGGCGCGAAAGCGGCGGTAGATATTGGCTACCGGCAAGCCCGATCCTGCTGCGACGGCGGCAATCGAGAAGCCGTCGATTCCTTCGGTTCGCAAGCGGGCTGGCGCATGGCCTGGCCGGCACGGTGGACATTGGCGCGACGGAGCTGGTGACGCACTGCCGGGCAGTACGGGCGGCCCGCGAGCAAGGCGAGGTCACGCTGGCGCACATTGCCCCGTCCAACAGGCGCTGGCGCAGTTCCAGGCGCAATTGCGCCAGTGGCTGGCTGTGGCGCAGGCCTGGGGACTTGCAGCCGGAATGCAATTCATGAGAGTCTCGCCCCGGCGCCGGGCCGTGTTCCGGTGCCTGGGCCGCCGCGCTCATCCAATTATCGGCGGTACAGCAGAGAAGGCAGTTCAGTTTTCCGGCATTCCCGTATTCCCGTATTCCAGGATTTCATCGTGACCATCCGCAGCTTCCAGGGCAAAGCCCCCCAACTCGGCGACCGCGTGTTCGTCGATGCCAGTGCCGTGCTGATCGGCGACATCGAGATCGGCGCCGACAGTTCCGTCTGGCCGCTGGTGACCATCCGCGGCGACATGCACCGCATCCGCATCGGCGCGCGCACCAGCGTGCAGGATGGCAGCGTACTGCATATCACGCATGCGGGGCCGTTCAATCCGGATGGTTTCCCGCTCACGATCGGCGACGATGTCACCATCGGCCACAAGGCGCTGCTGCATGGCTGCACGGTCGGCAGCCGCATCCTGATCGGCATGGGCGCCATCGTGATGGACGGCGCGGTGATCGAGGACGAGGTGATTCTCGGCGCCGGCACCCTGGTGCCGCCGGGCAAGGTGCTCAAAGGCGGCCATCTCTACGTCGGCAGCCCGGCGCGGCAGGCGCGGCAGCTCACCGGGAAGGAGCGCGCCTTCTTCAGCTACACGGCGGCCAACTACGTGAAACTGAAGGACCAGCATATCGCGGAGCAGGGCGACGCCTGAAGCGCGCCCTGTCCGCGGTGCGGCTTAGATGACCTTGCCGGGATTCATCAGGCCTTGCGGGTCCAGCGCTTGCTTGATGGCCCGCATCATGGCCAGTTCCACCTCGCTCTTGTAGCGGCGGTTTTCCTCGCGCTTGAGCTGGCCCAGGCCATGCTCGGCGGAGATCGAACCGCGGTGGGCGTGCACGCTGTCGTGCACGATCGCGTTGATGGCCTTGCTGTTGTCGAGGAAGGCGTCGTGGTTTTCGCCCACCGGTGGCGACACGTTGTAGTGCAGGTTGCCGTCGCCGAGATGGCCGAAGGTGACCATGCGCGCGCCCGGAAAGGCCTGCTGGATGAGCGCGTCGGTGGTGTCGATGAAATCGGCGACGCGCGAGATCGGCACGGCGATATCGTGCTTGATGTTCTTGCCTTCCTCCACCTGCGCCAGCGGAATGTGCTCGCGCAGGTTCCAGAAGTCGCGCGACTGCTGCACGGATTCGGCGACCACCGCATCCGCGGCCACGCCGGCTTCGAAAGCGGTCTCCATCATCGCCTCGAAGATGGCGCGCGCGTGGTCCTCGCTTTCGCTGTCGGACAGCTCCAGCAATACGACCTGCGGGTGCGGCCGGTCGAACGGGTAGCGCAGTTGCGGGAAGTGCGTGGTGACGAGCGACAGGCATGTCTGCGACATCAGCTCGAAGCCGGTCAGCAAGGCGCCGCCGCGCTGCTGGGCGATGGCCAGCAGGGCCAGCGCGGCGCGCGGGCTGGCCACCGCGGCCAGCGCGGTCACGCGCGCACGCGGCAGCGGATAGAGCTTCATCACGGCGGCGGTGATGATGCCTAGCGTGCCTTCGGCGCCGATGAAGAGGTCGCGCAGGTCATAGCCGGTATTGTCCTTGCGCAGGCCGCGCAGGCCGTCCCAGATCTCGCCGGCGGGCGTCACCACTTCCAGCCCCAGGCATAGCTCGCGCGTATTGCCATAGCGCAGCACCCCGGTGCCGCCCGCGTTGGTGCCGAGGTTGCCGCCGATGGTGCAGCTGCCTTCGGCCGCCAGGCTGAGCGGGAACAGGCGGCCGTGCTCGCGCGCGGCATCCTGCAGCTGCTGCAGGATCACGCCGGCTTCCACGGTGACCGTGTTGTTGAGCGGGTCGAGCTGGCGCACGCGGTTCAGCCGCTGCAGCGAGATCACCACCGATTCCGTGCCCGCCGCCGGCGTGGCGCCGCCGCACAACCCGGTATTGCCGCCCTGCGGCACCATGGCGAGCTTGTGCGCGTGGCAGGCGTGCACGGCGGCGGCCACCTCTTCGGTGTTGCCGGGGCGCAGCACCGCGACTGCTTCGCCGGTATAGCGCTTGCGCCAGTCGGTCAGGTAGGGAGCCTTGTCGGCGTCTTCGGTCAGCACATGCTGGCTGCCCAGCGCGGCGCGGCAGAGCGCAAGGAAGGATTCGAGCTGCGTGGCGTTCATGGCGGTGGGTCCGGTGCGGCTACTTGCGAGCCTGTTTGCGCGGCTTGCCCGGCTGCAGCGCCTTGGCGCGGCGCTTGTACGGGCGCAGGTAAAGGATGGTGGCGAAGAAGAACAGCAGCGACAGCGCCACCTCGATCCACGCGAGCGTGGAGGAGGGCGAGCGGTCGCTGGTGGCGCGCACGATGCCTTCGGTAAAGAACAGCAGGATCAGCATCGACGACCACTGCATGGTGTAGCGGTTGCGGGCGAGTACGCCACGCAGCGGCAGCAGCAGCGGCAGGAATTTCAGGATCAGCCACGAGCCGCCTGGGCGCAGCGGGGCAAGAAACCATTCCCAGCCGATGCACAACAGGATCAGCGCGATCAGGCTGCCGGCGCTCAGGCGGAACAGCGCGGCGCTGTGCAGCGCGCCGTCGGCGCCCCCGGCGCCGGCCGTCTCGGCGGCGCTCATGCGCGGCTCCCGGCGGCCAGCCGCACGGCAGTCTCGGCCAGGCGGCGGCCCATGGCGCGCGCCAGCACGGCTTCGTCCTCGGAGACCGGTGCGCTGTTGTCCACGCGTGCATGGTGGCTCGGGCCATAAGGCGTGCCGCCGCTGGTGGTGGTCATCAGCGCGCTCTCCGAATAGGGCAGGCCCATCAGCAGCATGCCGTGATGCAGCAGGGGGAGCATCATCGACAGCAGGGTGGTTTCCTGGCCGCCGTGCAGGCTGCCGGTGGCGGTGAACACGCAGGCGGGCTTGCCGCTGAGCGCGCCCGACAGCCATTGCGCCACGGTGCCGTCGAGGAAGTACTTCATCGGCGCGGCCATGTTGCCGAAGCGGGTGGGGCTGCCCAGCGCCAGGCCCTGGCACTCTTCCAGGTCGCGCAGTTCGGCATAGGGCGGGCCTTCGCCGGGAATGTCGGGGGCGGTAGCCTCGCTGACGGTGGAAACCGGCGGTACCGTGCGCAGCCGGGCATGGGCCCCGGGTACGCTGTCGATGCCGTTGGCGATCAGTTCGGCCAGCTTGCGGGTGCTGCCGTGGCGGCTGTAGTAGAGGACGAGGATTTCGGTCATTGACGAGGCTGCGGCGTGCCGCGCCGGGCGGCGGCGGCTCTGGTGCCGGGTTGGTGCCCGGCGCGGCGCGCAGGGCAATGCGCGTATTATAGTTGTGGCCCCGGCGTGGCCCGTCCAGGGGTGCCGCCAGGGCTGCCGCCGCAGTGTGCCGGCGCGCTTTCACTGAATCAGGTAAGGAGTTAGTCCCCGCATGTTCGCCGCCCGCATCGTTCGCCTGCGCAGGGAATGGAATCTGCAGAAACTGCGCGCGCTCACCCGCTACGCGCTGCGTCGCGCGGGCGAGGACCGGCTGCCGCAGGTATCGGCCAGCCTCACCTTCACCACCGTGCTGGCGGTGGTGCCGGTGCTGACGGTGGCATTTGCGCTGCTGGCGGCGTTCCCGGTGTTCCGCGAGTTCCGCAGCGCCATCGAGACCTTCCTGTTCCAGAACCTGATTCCCGGCAACGTCAGCAATTCCATCACCAGCTATCTGGGCCAGTTTGCCAAGAACGCCAAGGGCCTGACCGCGGTCGGCCTGGGCGGCCTGATGGTGACCTCGGTGCTGACCATGCTGACGGTCGAAGACGCGCTCAACGCGATCTGGCGCGTCAAGCAGCGGCGCCCGCTGGCGCAGCGGGTGCTGGTGTTCTGGGCGGTGCTGACGCTGGGGCCGGTGCTGATCGGCGCGAGCCTGTCGATCAGTTCCTACCTGATTTCTGTCTCGGCCGGCTACGTGGGCACCATGCCGCTGGGGCTCGGCCTGATGGTGAGCCTGACGCCGGTGGTGCTGTCCGCGCTCGCCTTCGCCCTCCTGTACATTGCCGTGCCCAATGCCAGCGTGGAATGGCGCGACGCCATCACCGCCGGCCTGGTCGCCGCCCTGGCCTTCGAATGCGCCAAGCGTGGCTTTGGCTATTTCGTCATGCATATCCCGACCTACACGGCGGTCTATGGCACTTTTGCGGCACTCCCCACCTTCTTGCTGTGGATCTACCTGAGCTGGCTCGTCACGCTGCTGGGCGCCACCATCGCAGCCAACCTGCCGGTGATCCGCCAGGGCTACTGGCGGCGCCGCACCTTTGCCGGCAGCGAGTTCTTCGACGCGCTTGGCGTGCTCTACCTGCTGTATCGCGCGCGCGAGGACGTGCCACGCTGCATCGGGGAACTGGATCTCGGGCGCAAGCTGAGGGTGGAAGCCGACTATCTGGCTGGCCTGCTGGGCAAGCTCAAGGCGATGCACCTGGTCGGCAAGCTGGCGCAGGATGGCGGGCAGGCCCATTGGGCGCTGTTGTGCGATCCCGCCCAGGTGACGCTGAGGTCGCTGCACGACAGGCTGGTGCTGAACCTGCCGCGCCTGCCGCGCACGGCGCTGGCGCAGCAACTGGAGGGTGCCGACGTGCTCAAGCAGGTGCTGGACAACCCGCGCCTGGACCAGCCACTGGAGGCCGTGTTCGGGCGCCGGCAGGCGGAGCAAGCTCAGCAAGTGCAGCAGGAAGTGCAGGAAGCGCGGGAGGCGCGGGAAGATGCGTCCGCCTCATCGCCGGCAGCGGGCGCGCGCCGCACGCTGGAGGTGGTGCCGCCGGGCTGGCACGGCCAGATCTGATGGCCTGCGCCGATGGCCTGCGCCGATGGCTGGCGTCGGCTAGAGCGGGATCCTGCCGCGCCAGATGTCGGCGTACATCACCCAGTCCCCCATGAGGCTGTAGAGCGGATGGCGGAACGTGGCGGGGCGGTTCTTCTCGAAGACGAAGTGGCCGACCCAGGCAAAGGCGTAGCCGGAGACCGCCGCCGCGGCCAGCCACCACCAGTTGCCGCTGAGCACCAGCGCCAGCAGGCACAGCAGCGCCACCGTCGACCCCGCGAAATGCAGCCGGCGGCAAGTGAGGTTGCGATGCTCGTTCAGGTAGAACGGGTAGAAGGCGGCGAAGTTCTCGAACTCGCGGGCATGCGCCTGGGACATATCAGGCTCCTTGCTGGGATTCTCGGGTGCTTCCAGTCTAGCCGGGGCGCGGGAAGTGTCCAGAGAGGATCTTCCCGGTCCCCGCGCCCAGGCCGCGGCCCGCTCAGGCCGCCGCCACGACCTTGCGCGCGAACGCAGCCAGCGCGTCCAGCACCTCGTCGGGCCGCTCGCCCATCAGCGCGTGCCCGCACGGCACCGTGACGGTGCTCGCCGACGCCATCCTTGCCGCCAGCGCCTGCGCAGCCTTGGGCGAGGTCATCATGTCCTTGCTGCCGCTGACGAACAGCGCCGGGCAACGCACCGCGGTGGCCGCGGCATCGCCGTTGGCGTAGGCGTTGCAGGCCGAGAAGTCATTGTGGAAGACATGGCCCTGCGGGTTGCGCTGCGCCACGCGCTCCATCAGGCGCTGGCTGCCGCCCTGCATCCACGAGCCCGGCCCTGGCGATGACGGCTTGTTGGCGAGGCTGGAGTGCGACCAGTCGTTGACCATGGCGATGGCCTGGTCCACCTGCTTGAGCGACGCTTCGAGCAGCGCGTCGGACACCTTCATCGGAAAAGCCGTGGCGAGCAGGGCGATGCCGCGCACCGCATCCGGGTGGCGCGCCGCGGTTTCGAGCGCGATCAGCGATCCCATGCTGTGGCCGAACACCAGGGCCGGCGCGGTTACGCCGGCGGCGCGCACCAGCTCCGCCACCCAGTCAGCCATGGCCTCGATGGTCTTGAGCGGCTCGCCTTCGCTGCGGTTGTGGCCAGGCAGGTCTACCGCCAGCACGCCGAAGCCGTGGTGGGCGAACCAGCGCGTCTGCAGGGCCCACACGCTGTGGTCGTTCTGCGCGCCGTGCACGAACACGGCGCACGGCAGGGCCGGGTTGAAGGGTTTGCCGCCGGTATAGGCGTAGGCCTTGCGGCCCGCGATCGTCAGTTCCATCAGGCTTGCCCTCCCTTGCCGCTCATGGCGCGCTCGGCGGCCTTGAGGCCGCGCTTGAGATCGTCGATCAGGTCGTCCGGGTCTTCCAGGCCGACCGACAGGCGGATGGTGCCTTCGCCGATGCCCGCGGCCTGCAGCGCCGCGGCGTCCATGCGGAAGTGCGTGGTCGAGGCGGGATGGATCACCAGCGAGCGGGCGTCGCCCACATTGGCCAGGTGCGAGAACAGCGCGAGGCTTTCGATGAAGCGCTGGCCCGCGGCGCGGTTGCCCTTGAGGTTGAAGCTGAACACGGCGCCCGCGCCACGCGGCAGCAGGCGCTTGGCGAGTTCGTAGTCGGGGTGGGACTCGAGTTCGGGGTAGGCCACTGACTCGACCATCGGGTGCGAGACCAGGAACTGCACCACGCGCCGGGCGTTTTCCACGTGGCGGGCCATGCGCAGCGGCAGGGTCTCGATGCCCTGCAGCAACTGCCAGGCGGCCATCGGGTTGAGGCAGGCGCCGAAATCGCGCAGGCCTTCGCGGCGGGCGCGCAGCAGGAAGGGCGCCACCGTGCTTTCCTCGGTAAACACCATGTTGTGGAAGCCGGCATAGGGCTCGGACAGCTCGGGGAAGCGCCCGGACGCCTCGAAGTCGAAGGTGCCGCCTTCGGCCAGCACGCCGCCGATGGTGGTGCCGTGGCCGCCCAGGAACTTCGTGGCCGAGTGATAGAGCAGGCCGGCGCCGTGGTCGAATGGCTTGAGCAGGTAGGGCGTGGTGAAGGTGGAATCGACCAGCAGCGGGATGCCGTTGTCCCGGCCGAGCTCGGCCAGGGTCGGGATGTCGAGCACGTCGAGGCCGGGATTGCCCAGCGTCTCGCCGAACAGCAGCTTGGTCTCGGGCCGGATGGCCGCGCGCCAGGCGTCGATGTCGCGCGCCTGCACGAAGGTGGTCTCGATGCCGAAGCGGCGCAGCGTGTAGTGCAGCAGGTTGTGCGAGCCGCCGTACAGCGCGCTGGACGCCACCACGTGCGAGCCGGCCCCCATCAGGGTGGCCACCGCCAGGTGCAGCGCGGCCTGGCCCGAGGCCACGCCGATCGCGCCGGCACCGTTCTCCAGCGCCGCGACGCGCTCCTCGAACACCGCCACGGTGGGGTTCGAGATGCGCGAGTAGACATGGCCGGCGCGTTCCATATTGAACAGCGAGGCGGCATGCTCGCTGTCGCGGAAGACGAAGGACGTGGTCAGGTGGATGGGCGTGGCCCGCGCGCCGGTGGCGGGGTCGGGGGCGGCGCCGGCGTGCAGCGCCAGGGTGTCGAAACGGGTACCGGACATGGCTTCCAGGGCAAGAGTTGTCTCCGGTGCGCATCGTAGCATCCGCTGCCGCGCCCCGGGGCGCGGCAAACGAAGCGCCGGGGCGGGTTTCGAGGCCCGCGCGCTTTACTTGGGCGGCCGGTTTCGGCTAGCATCGGCCCATCCGGCGGTGCCGCTCCACGTCCGTGCCGCGCCCGTGCGGGTCGCGGCCGGCAGCGAACCGGCAGCGAACCGGCACGATAGCGGCAGTACACCAGCATATACATACAGTAGATTCAGCAAGCGGAGACCACCATGAAAGTCAGCGACATCCTGCAGATCAAGGGCAATACGCTCTTTACCGTGACGCCTGACACCTCACTGCTGCTGGCGGTCAAGACCATGGCCGAGCACGACATCGGCTCGCTGGTGGTGATGGAGTACGGCGAGCTGGTCGGCATGCTGACCTTCCGCGAAATCATCAATACGCTGGCCGCCAACAACGGTTCGGTGGGTACCTTCAGCCTGCGCAAGGTGATGGACGACGCGCCGCTCACCTGCACCATGGAGACCGACGTCAACGAAGTGCGCCGCATGATGCTGGAGCGCCACACCCGCTACCTGCCGGTGCTGGACAACCGCACCCTGATGGGCGTGATTTCCTTCTACGACGTGGCCAAGGCCGTGGTCGAGGAGCAGAGTTTCGAGAACCGCATGCTCAAGGCCTATATCCGCGACTGGCCGGAAGAAAAGACGGATTGAGATCGGGGGCTGGTGCGCGGCCGCAGTACCGCGGGGCGCCGGACGGGCGGCGCCGCGGCGAAACAAGCGCAAGCAAGCGCCGCGGGCATGCCCGCGGCGGCAGGGCATTGCCAGCAGTGTCGCGGGGGCCTTACCCGGGCTTCCGGTTCGCCGGGGTCACCTTTTTCCTGTCTACATGAGCCAACAAAACCAATTTCGACTGCTCCGCTCGCGCCGTTTCGCCCCGTTCTTCTGGACCCAGTTCCTCGGGGCCATGAACGACAACCTGTTCAAGGTTGCCTTCACTTCCCTCGTCACCTACCACACGGCCCTGTTCGAGGGCGTCGACGCCAAGAGCGCGGCGTTCCTGATCTCCGCCATCTTCATCGCGCCCTTCGTGCTGTTCTCCGCCACCAGCGGGCAGATCGCCGACAAGATCGAGAAGTCCAGGCTGATCCGGCTGGTGAAGACGCTGGAGATCGGCATCATGGCGCTGGGGCTGGCCGGCTTCGCCTGGCACAGCGCGCCGCTGCTCTACCTCGGCACCTTCCTGATGGGCCTGCATTCGACGGTGTTCGGTCCGGTCAAGTTCGCCTACCTGCCGCAGCACCTGGACGAAACGGAGCTGGTGGGCGGCAACGGACTGGTGGAAATGGGCACCTTCGTCGCCATCCTGCTCGGCACCCTGCTGGGCGGCGAGCTGGCCGGCCTCGCGCATGACGGCAAGGTGGTGGGGCCGATCTACGTGGGCGCTGCCTGCGTGCTGCTGGCCCTGGCCGGGCGCATGGTGTCCGCGCGCGTGCCGGATTCGCCGGCGCCGCAGCCGGACCTGCGCATCAACTGGAACCCCTTTACCGAGACCTGGCGCAACCTCGGGCTGGCGCGCACCGACCGCACGGTGTTCCTGAGCCTGCTGGGCATCTCCTGGCTGTGGTTCCTGGGCGCGACCTTCCTGACCTCGTTCTTCAGCTTTGCCAAGGACGTGCTGGGCGGCGACCAGAACGTGGTGACGCTGCTGCTGGCGGTGTTTTCGCTGGGCATCGGCACCGGCTCGCTGCTGTGCGAGCGCCTGTCCGGGCGTCACGTGGAGATCGGGCTGGTGCCGTTCGGCTCGATCGGCATGACGGTGTTCGCGCTGGACCTGTTCTTCGGCAGCCGCGGCGAGCACCATGCCGAGCTTTCCGGGCTGGCCGGCTTCGTCGCCGATCCGGGCCACTGGCGCGTGCTGGTCGACCTGTTCCTGCTGGCAATGTTCGGCGGCTTCTACAGCGTGCCGCTGTACGCGCTGATCCAGAGCCGTTGCGCGCCCACGCACCGCGCCCGCATCATCGCGGCCAACAACATCCTCAACAGCTTTTTCATGATTGCCTCGTCGCTGCTGGCGGTGGTCATGACCCAGGCTGGCTACAGCATCCCGCAGCTGTTCCTGGTGGTGGGGCTGCTCAACGCGGTGGTCGCCATCTACATCTACAGCCTGGTGCCGGAATTCCTGCTGCGCTTCGTCGCCTGGATACTCGTGCACACGGTGTACCGCCTGCAGCAGGTCAACGCCGAGCGCATCCCGGCCGAAGGGCCCGCGGTGCTGGTCTGCAACCATGTCAGCTTTGCCGATGCGGTGGTGCTGATGGCTGGCAGTCCGCGTCCGGTGCGCTTCGTCATGGACTACCGCATCTTCAAGGTGCCGCTGCTGTCGTGGTTCTTCCGCCAGGCCAAGGCGATCCCGATCGCGCCCGCGCACGAAGATCCGCAGATGCTCGAGCGCGCCTACGACGAGGTGGCGCGCGCGTTGGGCGAGGGCGACCTGGTCTGCATCTTCCCTGAAGGCAAGATCACCGCCGACGGCGAGATCAATCCCTTCAAGCAGGGCGTGCAGCAGATCATCCGCCGTACCCCGGTGCCGGTGGTGCCGATGGCGCTGCGCGGGCTGTGGGGCAGCTTTTTCTCGCGCAAGGGCGGTGCGGCCATGTCCAGGCCGTTCCGGCGCGGCATCCTCAACCGGCTCGAACTGGTGGTGGGCGACCCGATCGCGCCGGAGCAGGCCACGCCGGAAAGCCTGCAGCAGGTGGTGCAGGGCCTGCGCGGCGAGTGGCGCTAGGCCGTCGCCAGCCTCCCGCTCAATCCGCCGAAAGGAATCACCAATCGTGATTACGCTCTATACCTTCGGGCCGGCGTTCGGCCTGCCCGACGCCAGTCCCTTTGTCACCAAGGCCGAGATGCTGCTCAAGCTGGCCGGGCTGCCCTACCGCACCGCCCAGGGCGGCCTGCGGCGCGCGCCCAAGGGCAAGCTGCCCTTTCTCGACGACGAGGGCAGGGTGGTGGCGGATTCCACGCTGATCCGCTGGCATCTCGAAAAGACCTACCACGTCGACTTCGACGATGGCCTCTCGCCGGCCGACCGCGGCACGGCCTGGGCCGTGGAAAAGATGCTCGAAGACAACTTCTACTGGGCGGTTGCCGATGCGCGCTGGAACCACGACGGCAATTTCGCCAAGGGTCCGGCCATGTTCTTCCGCGCGGTGCCCTGGCCCCTGCGCGGGCTGGCGATGCGCTTCGTGCGGGCCCGTATTCGCCGCATCCTGTGGGCACAGGGCCTGGGCCGCCATAGCGCGGCCGACCTGGCGGCCATTGCCGCGCGCGACGTGGCCGCCGTGTCCGACCTGCTGGGCGACAAGCCCTTCCTGCTGGGCGAGCGGCCCTGCGGCGCGGATGCCACCGTCTTTGCCTTCATCGCCGGCGCCTTGTGCCCGGTATTCGACACGCCGATCCGCGCGGCGGCGGAGTCGCATCCCAACCTGGTGGCCTACGTGGCACGGATGCGCGGGCGCTACTACCCGGAAGCCGCGTCCGCATAGCGGAATCGGAGGCGCCAGGCAGGGGCGGGGCCGGATGGGCGGCAAAGGCCTTACAATGTAGCCCGTCCTCCAATTTTCACGCGCTGTCGCGGATCTCCATCATGTCCGGCAATACCCTCGGCCTGCTCTTCACAGTCACCACGTTCGGCGAATCGCACGGCCCGGCCATCGGCGCGGTCGTGGACGGCTGCCCGCCGGGCATGGCCCTGACGGAGGCCGACATCCAGATCGACCTGGACCGCCGCAAGCCGGGCACGTCGCGTCACGTCACGCAGCGCCAGGAGGCCGACCAGGTCGAGATCCTGTCCGGCGTGTTCGAAGGCAAGACCACCGGCACGCCGATCTGCCTGCTGATCCGCAACACCGACCAGCGCAGCAAGGACTACGGCAATATCGTCGAGACCTTCCGCCCGGGCCACGCCGACTACACCTACTGGCAGAAGTACGGCATCCGCGACCATCGCGGCGGCGGCCGCTCGTCGGCACGCCTGACCGCGCCGGTGGTGGCGGCGGGCGCGGTGGCCAAGAAGTGGCTGCGCGAGCAGTACGGCACCGAGATCCGGGGCTATATGTCGCAACTTGGCGAGATCCGCGTGCCGTTCACGGACTGGGCCGAGGTGCCGCAGAATCCGTTCTTCGCGGCCAATGCCGAGATCGTGCCGGAGCTGGAAACCTATATGGACGCGCTGCGCCGCGACGGCGACTCCGTCGGCGCGCGCATCGAAGTCGTGGCCAGCGGCGTGCCGGTCGGGCTGGGCGAACCCCTGTTCGACCGCCTCGACGCCGATATCGCGCACGCCATGATGGGCATCAATGCCGTCAAGGGCGTGGAGATCGGCGCCGGTTTCGACAGCGTCAGCCAGCGCGGCAGCGTGCATGGCGACGAACTGACCGCCGAGGGCTTTCGCACCAATAACTCCGGCGGCGTGCTGGGCGGCATCTCGACCGGCCAGGACGTGACCGTCTCGCTGGCGATCAAGCCCACTTCCAGCATCCGCACCCCGCGCGAGTCGATCGACAAGACCGGCCAGCCGGCCACCGTGGAAACCTTCGGCCGCCACGATCCCTGCGTGGGCATCCGCGCCACGCCGATCGCCGAAGCCATGCTGGCGCTGGTGCTGATCGACCATGCGCTGCGCCAGCGCGCCCAGTGCGGCGACGTCAAGGTCGACACGCCGCGCATCCCCGCCCAGGCGCCGCAGTCCGGCCAGCCGCGCTGAGTTGGCGCAGGCCCGGCCGCAGGCCAAGGAGAAGGCCGGTAGCGCGCAGGCCGCGCGCGTCTCCGAGACGCGCTTCGGCTTGTTCTATCTTGGCTACTATGGCTATGTCGGCGTTATCTCGCCCTATGTAAGCCTGTTCTTCGCCGGGCGTGGCTTCACGCCCGTGCAGATCGGCGTGCTGATGGCATGCTTCCAGGTCAGCCGCATCGTCGGACCGTACTTCTGGGGCTGGCTGTCCGATGTCATGCATACCCGGGTGCGGCTGCTGCGCCTGGCCGGCGTCACCGCCTTGCTTGCCTTCCTGATGGTGCCCGGCATTACCAGCTATGGCGGCATGATGGCGATGATGATCGGGCTCAACCTGATCACCAGTGCCATGTCGCCGCTGGGCGACGCGCTCACCATTTCCACGCTGCGCCGCTACGGCGCCTTCGATCACCGCTACGGGCGCATCCGCATGTTCGGTTCGGCCGGCTTTATCGCGGCCGTGCTGCTGGGCGGGGCACTGTTCGAGCGGCTCGGCATGGAAGCCTTCCCGTGGCTGGCGAGCGCCATGCTGGCGCTGTTCCTGGTGGTGGTATTCGGCATGCGCGACGCCGTCGAGGAGGGCCCGCGCGTGAAGCCGCCGCCGGCGCTGCCGCTGCTGCGGCGTGCCGATGTGCGCTGGTTCTTCGGCTCGGCCTTCCTGATGATGTTCGCCCATGCCGCGCTATACGTGTTCTATTCGCTCTACCTGGAGCAGCTCGGCTACAGCAAGTTCGCCATCGGGGTGATGTGGACCATCGGAGTGGTGGCGGAGATCGTGTTTTTCTTCTACCAGGGCCGGCTGTTCGCCGCGCTGCCGCTGCGCGCCATCCTCGCCGGCACCTTCGTGCTGGCCGCGCTGCGTTTCGGGCTGACCGGCTACCTGGCCCGGCTGGCGTGGCTGATGGCGCTGGTGCAGGTGCTGCACGCGGCCACCTTCGGCGCGCATCACAGCGCCAGCCTCAAGCGCCTGCAGCGCTGGTTCGGCGGTCCCTTGCAGGGGCGCGGCCAGGCGCTCTACACCGGGATCTCCTACGGCCTGGGCGGTACCTTGGGCGGCCTGGCGATGGGCTGGACCTGGAAGGCGCTGGGGCCCTCCCATACCTTCGGCCTCGCCGCGCTGGCGGCCGCCGGCGGCGCGTTGTGCGCGCTGATGACTTTCCGGGCCGAGGCCGCCGAGGCTGCCGAGAGCGCCGGCGCCGGAAGCTAGGCGCTCAAAGCAGGCTCGCCACGCGCTCGGCCAGCGCCAGCGATGAGGTGAGCCCCGGCGACTCGATGCCGAACAGGTTGACCAGCCCCGGCACGCCATGGGTGGCCGGGCCGTCGATGCGGAAGTCGGCGGCCGGCTCGCCGGGGCCGCTGATCTTGGGGCGGATGCCGGCATAGCCCGGCTGCAGCGCGCCATCGGCCAGCGCGGGCCAGTAGCGCCGCACTTCGTCGTAGAAGCTGTCCGCGTCGGACGGATCCACGCCGTACTCGATTTCGTCGATCCAGCGCACATTGGGGCCGAAGCGCGCCTGGCCGCCCAGGTCGATGGTCAGGTGCACGCCCAGGCCGGCGGCTTCCGGTACCGGGTAGATCAGCCGCGAGAACGGCGCGCGCCCGGCCAGCGTGAAATAGCAGCCCTTGGCGTAGTACTGCGGAGGAATGTGCGCGGGCGGCATGCCTTCGATGCTGCGCGCCAGCGCCGGTGCCGTGAGCCCGGCGCAATTGATGACAGTACGGGCCAGCAGCGTGGTGTCGGCCGCGCCGTCCGCGCCGCCGACCTCCAGCCGGATGCCGTCCGGCGTGATCGCGCCGCGCGCCACCGGCGACTGTACCGCCAGCATCGCGCCGGCATTCTCGGCGTCGCCCAGCAGGGCCAGCATCAGGCCATGGCTGTCGACGATGCCGGTGGAGGGCGAGAGCAGGGCGGCGTGGCAATGCAGGTTGGGCTCCAGCGCCTGCGCCTCGGCCTGGCTGATCAGCTGCAGGTCGTGCACGCCGTTGGCGGCGGCCTTGGCGCGGATTCCTTCCAGCGTGGCGACCTGGCCCTGCGTGGTCGCCACGATCAGCTTGCCGCAGCGCTGGTGGCTGACGTGGTGCGAGGCGCAATAGTCATAAAGCATCGCCTTGCCACGCACGCACATTTCCGCCTTCAGCGAGCCCGCCGGATAGTAGATGCCGGCGTGGATCACTTCGCTGTTGCGCGCGCTGGTGATGGTGCCGAAGGCATTCTCGGCTTCCAGCACGATTACCTCGCGGCCCTGCATGGCCAGCGCCCTGGCGATCGCCAGGCCCACCACGCCCGCGCCGATCACCACGCAATCTACCTTTTCCATCGTCCTCCCCTTGTGTCGTTGCTTGTGCCGCCGTGCATCGCGCGCCTGGCGGCGGATTCTCTGTCGTCTCGCGGTCGCGTCAGGACTGGCCGAGCTCCAGCCCCATGCGTTTTGCCGCCGCAGCCAGGTGCCGGCGCGCGGCCTGGCGTGCGGCGCTGGCGCTGCCGGCGGCGATGGCTTCGACCAGCGCCGCGTGTTCTCCGTCGGCACCCAGCGAGCCGCCACGAAAGCGCGCGGCGTTTTCCCACGCGGTTTGCCGCGCCGACAGCAGATGCTGGCCGACGAAGTCCGTCAGGCCGGTAAAGCAGGGGTTGTGCGCGGCCTGGGCGATGGCATGGTGGAAGGCTACGTCGGCCGCCGCGGCGCTGGCGAAGTCCTGCCCGTGCTCGCGCATGGCGGCCAGGGCCGCGCGGATGGCTTGCAGGTCGCTCTCCGAGCGGCGCAGGGCAGCCATTTCGGCGCAGGCGCACTCCACCACCATGCGCAGTTCGAACAATTGCACGAGCGTCGGGCCGCCCTGTGGCGCGCTGGGCATGCGCCATACCTGGCCGCCAGGGGTCTGCGAGACATAGGCGCCGGAGCCTTTGCGGGTGACCAGCACGCCGTCCGCCTTCAACTGCGCGATGGCTTCGCGCACGATGGGGCGGCTCACGCCGAAGGTCTCGCCCAGCGCGGCCTCGGCCGGCAGGCGGGCGCCGGCGGCGAAGCGGCCGGTGGCGATGTCGGCGCGCAGGGCATCGGCAATGCGGGAGGCCAGCGATTCGGGGCGGTTCAGGATTGTCATGGTTATCTGTAAGGCTGTCAGACAGCTTTACGGCATTCTCGGCGGAAAGCCGGCCGGCGTCAAGGCGCAAGGCTGATGCGGTGCAAGCCGGTGCTCAAGGTTTTCCGGCGGCGGCCGATAGCAAGTCAGATGAGATGCGCTATTCACCTGGGACATCGCGGACGCCTGCATGGCGGTCCGCCCGCGCGGTTTGGCGGCGGCCCCGGGCAGCCGCATCACGCGCTGAGCGCTTCGCTAGGTGGCGGCCGGGGGGCATGCGTCCCGCCGGCTTGCCGTTGGATCTGTCACGTCCCACAGATGGGCGTCTACCGCTGCTTCCCATGATTGCACTTACTCCTGACGATCTCCCGGTTGGCCAGCCGTTGCCCTGGTCCTTGCTGGACGAAAGCGGAAACCTCGTGCTCGGCAGCGGCAGCGTGATCCCCGAGGATCGCGACGTCGCGCTGGTGTTCCGCCACGGCGCGGTCTGCCGGCCCGCGGACGAACCCGGCGAACCCGCCGACAACGAGCGCCAGGCCAGCGCCGGGCCCTTTGGCCTGCAGGTCGGCACGCTGCTGCAGATCAAGACCCAGGGCCATGTCGGCCGCGCGGCGGCCAGCCGCCTGATCGGCTTTGTCGACCAGGGCATGTTCGTGACCTGGCCGCAGCTGGGCGGCAAGGAGCTGCAGATGAAGCCGGGGGAAACCGTGCTGCTGCGTGGCTTCTCCGGCCACGCCATTCTCAGCTTCGAATGCACGGTGACCGCGATCTGCCGCAGTCCGTTCCGCTATCTGGTCTTGTCCGCGCCGGCGCAGATGCAGCAGTTGCCGGTGCGCAAGGCAACCCGCGTGCCGACACGGCTGGCTGCCTATATGGTGGACCCGGGGAGCGCAGAGGAGGGCGCCGCTGAAGAGGCCGGCGCGCCGCACGAGCGCAAGGCGTCGCGGCTGGTGATGCTGACCGACCTCAGCACCGGCGGCGCGCAGATCGAGGCCGCCGATGCCGTGCCCGCGCCCGGCACGCCGGTGCGGCTGTGCTTCCACTTGCGGACCGCCGCGCTCGACAGCGAGATCATGGTCGATGGCGTGGCGCGCAACGCGACCCCGATCTCCGCCGCTTCCGGCTTCCCGGTGTTCGGCGTGGCCTTCGACGTGCTGGGCGAGCGCGAGCTGACCCTGCTGCAGTGCTATATCTACGAGCAGTTGCTGACCAGCGCCAGCATGCAGGTCCCGGCCTGATGGCGCAGTGCCGCCGGCCCGTTCATGCCGGCGTTTGGAGTCAACCGCCTAACGCGCCATCTTGCCGCCAACGCGCGCTTCGTCTTTACTGCTCGCAGCAGAAAAACAGGGGCGCGGACGGGCCTGCCGGCCTTGGTCGTCGCCGCGCCCGACAGGAGACCGTATGAAGCGCAATATTCGTTGCGGCGCGCGCCTGTGCGCGCTTGCCGCGGCTTGCCTGTTTGCCGTTGCCATGCCGGCGGCCGGTGGCGTGATTGCCATGTCGCCGGACGAGGTGGCGACGCGTACCGCGATCGGCGCGCAAGGCCGTGGTGGTGTGGCCGAGGCGGTGCTGGAGTTGATCGACGGCATCGGCCAGGTGCCGCTGGCCGGCCCGGCTCTGGTGAGCCTGATCGCCGGCGTGGCGGATGTGATCGGGTGGATGGGGGAAGCCTCCGAGGACAGGCCGCTCTTCCACGATTCACTGACGTTGCCGCAGACGCAGGCATCGAGGGCCTGAGGCGGCCGGGCCAGTTATCCCGCCAACAAAAAACGGCACCGGGTTACGGTGCCGTTTTTTTGTTGCCGCGCCCCGGGGCCCGAAGGCAAGGGGGCGCCGCGCTGGCTTACATGCCCACGTAGTTCGGGCCGCCGCCGCCTTCCGGCGTCACCCACACGATGTTCTGCGTGGGGTCCTTGATGTCGCAGGTCTTGCAGTGCACGCAGTTCTGCGCATTGATCTGCAGGCGTTCCTTGCCGTCGTCGTTCTTGACGAACTCGTACACGCCGGCCGGGCAGTAGCGGCTCTCAGGGCCGGCGAACTTGTCCCAGTTGACGTTGACCGGCACGCTGGCGTCCTTCAGCGTCAGGTGGGCCGGCTGGTTTTCCTCGTGGTTGGTGTTGCTGATGAACACCGAGCTGAGGCGGTCGAAGGTCAGCTTGCCATCCGGCTTCGGATAGGCGATCTGCTCGCATTCGGCGGCTGGCTTGAGGTAGACGTGGTCCGGCTTGGTGCGGTGGATGGTCCAGGGCGGGTTGCGGATGCCAAGCTTGGGCAGCAGCCATTGCTCGATGCCGGTCATCAGCGTGGCGGTGGTGCGGCCCTTCTTGAACCACTGCTTGAAGTTCTTGGCCTGCAGCAGTTCCTTGTGCAGCCAGCTGTTCTCGAACGCCACCGGGTAGGCTGTCAGCTCGTCGTGCTGGCGGCCGGCCTGCAGGGCGTCGTAGGCGGCTTCGGCGGCCATCATGCCGGTCTTGATGGCGGCGTGGCTGCCCTTGATGCGCGACGCGTTCAGGTAGCCGGCGTCGCAGCCGACCAGCGCGCCGCCCGGGAACACGGTCTTGGGCAGCGACAGCAGGCCGCCGGCGGTGATGGCGCGCGCGCCGTAGCCGATGCGCTTGCCGCCTTCGAAGTACTTGCGGATCTCCGGGTGGGTCTTGAAGCGCTGGAATTCCTCGAACGGCGACAGCCAGGGATTGGTGTAGTCCAGGCCGACCACGAAGCCGACCGCCACCTTGTTGTCTTCCATGTGGTAGAGGAAGGAGCCGCCGTAGGTGGCCGGGTCCAGCGGCCAGCCGGCGGTGTGCACCACCAGGCCGGGCTGGTGCTTGGCGGGATCGATCTCCCACAGCTCCTTCAGGCCGATGCCGTAGCTCTGCGGGTCCTTGCCGTCGTCGAGCTTGAAGTGGGCGATCAATTGCTTGCCGAGGTGGCCGCGCGCGCCTTCGGCGAAGATGGTGTACTTGGCGTGCAGCTCCATGCCGAGCTGGAAGTTCTCGGTGGGCTCGCCGTCCTTGTCGATCCCCATGTTGCCGGTGGCCACGCCCTTGACCGAGCCGTCCTCGTTGTAGAGCACTTCGGCGGCCGGGAAGCCCGGGAAAATCTCGATGCCGAGCGCTTCGGCCTGCTGGCCGAGCCAGCGCACGAAGTTCGACAGGCTGACGATATAGTTGCCGTGGTTCTGGAAGCAGTCGGGCAGCAGCGGGGCGCCCTTGGCGCCGGTTTCATCGAGGAACAGGAACTTGTCCTCGGTCACGGGCTGGTTCAGCGGCGCGCCCAGTTCCTTCCAGTTGGGGAACAACTCGTTCAGCGCGCGCGGGTCCATGATGGCGCCGGACAGGATATGGGCGCCGGGCTCGGAGCCTTTTTCCAGCACGCATACGTTGACGTCGTTGCCTTTCTCCTGGGCGAGTTGCTTCAGGCGGATGGCGGTTGCCAGGCCGGCGGGACCGCCGCCGACGATGACAACGTCGTATTCCATGGCCTCGCGGGGGCCGTATTGCTCCAGGAGCTGCTGCTGATTCATTGTCTCTAACCCTCTATTCTTGGCAACTTGCGCGCAATTGTGGGAAATCCGTGTGCGGTGATTCGGGGAATGCGGTGGCCGGGCCGGTCAAGGCGACGCGGAAAGTGGTGGCGCAGAGCCAATCGCGGCCATCTGCGCGTTTTTCCTCTTTCCCTTTGAGGCCCGAGTTCTTAGAATCTCCGGCATTGTCCGGGACTCGCCATGGTCAGGCAAGATTTTTTTTGGAACGACCGTTCTTTTTTTTGATATGCTGCCTTTCGTTTTGCCAGGCAGTTTTCGTGAGGAGCGCCCCCCGGCCCGGGCCATGGCAGGTGACGGCGGGGGCTCCGAATATAGAGGTCATCATGGGTTTGTCGATCAATCTGGAAGGCAAGGTTGCGCTGGTAACGGGCGCTTCGAGCGGTCTGGGCACGCGCTTTGCCCACGTCATGGCGGCCGCGGGCGCCAAGGTGATACTGGCATCGCGCCGTACCGAGCGTCTCAAGGAGCTGCGCGCCGCGATCGAGGCCGAAGGCGGCAGCGCCCATGTGGTGCGGCTTGACGTGACCGATCCGGACAGCATCCGCGCCGCGGTGGCGCACGCCGAGACCGAGGCCGGCGCGATCGATATCCTGGTCAACAATTCGGGCGTCTCCACCACGCAGAAGCTGACTGATGTGACGCCGGACGACTTCGATTTCGTCTTCGACACCAACACGCGCGGCGCTTTCTTCGTGGCGCAGGAAGTGGCAAAGCGCATGATCGCGCGCGCCAAGGGCGCCGAGAAGAACGGCAATCCGCTGCCGCAGTCGCGCATCGTGAACATCGCCTCGGTGGCGGGGCTCAAGGTGCTGTCGCAGATCGGCGTGTACTGCATGAGCAAGGCGTCGGTGGTGCACATGACCAAGGCCATGGCGCTCGAATGGGCGCGCCACGGCATCAACGTCAATGCGATCTGCCCGGGCTATATCGATACCGACATCAATCACCATCACTGGGATACCGATGCCGGCCAGAAGCTGATCCAGATGCTGCCGCGCAAGCGCGTGGGCAAGCCGGAAGATCTCGATGGCCTGCTGCTGCTGCTGGCCTCCGACCAGTCGCAGTTCATCAACGGCGCGGTGATCACCGCCGACGACGGCATGGTGTAAGCGGACGCGGGCGGCTTCGCCCGCGTCCTGCCAGGCCGGTCCCGCTGCGCGCCAGAAGTGCGGGCGGGACGCGCGTTTTCCCGGCCCAGGGCTTATCCGGTCCCCTTGGGCGCGAGGCGCGAATGGCCTGGCGGCAGCCCGGCCTGCGGTCGCTGGCGGGCGTAAAAATTCCCCCATGTTGCGCAGACTTGGCATAATCCGCCATGTCTTGAGATTAAGTCTTTACATAATTCAGAAGAAAATCCGCAAGCGGCCGGCGTGCCGCGCGGACCGGACCGGAGGCCGGGGAGATGCAAGCAGACAGGGAGGGGCGGCGCGATGCCGGCCCGCAACACGTCACGGCCGTGCCGGACGAAGCTGGTGCCAGCCAGCCACTGGAAAACACCACGGACGGCGGCGACATCGGTTTCAGGGTCCCGCCGCGCATCGAGGACTGGATCGGCGTGATCGTCATGGCGCTGCTGGTGTGCATCACGTTCGCCAATGTGGTGGTGCGCTATTTCACCGACGAATCGTTTGCCTGGACCGAGGAATTCTCGGTCTTCCTGATGATCGTGCTGGCCCTGGTGGCCGGCAGCGCGGCGGTGGCGCGCGACCGCAATATCCGCATCGAGTTCTTCTTCGAGCGCGGCAGCGCGGCGCGGCAACGGCGCCTTGGCGTGTTCTCGGCACTGATGGTGGCGGTCATGTTCGTCGCGCTGGCGGTGCTGGGCGCGCGCGTGACGTGGGACGAGTACGCCTTCGGCGAAACGTCGCCCGGCATCGGCATCCCGAGCTGGTGGTACTCGGTCTGGCTGCCGGTGCTGTCGGGGGCCATCGCATTGCGGGCGTTGGGCCTGGCGGCGCGCAACCTGCGCGCGCTCAGGGCGCTGCATGCGCAGCGCGTCAATGGCGCGCCGGCGTCGGAGTCCGCGCCATGACTCTCGTTGCGATTACCTTGTTCGTGGTGTTCCTCGGGCTGATGATGCTCGGGGTGCCGATCGGCGTCTCGCTGGGCCTTGGCGGCCTGGTGGCGATCGGCCTGTCCAACCTCGACACGCAGATGTTCGGCCTGCTGGCCGTGCCGCAGAATTTCTACGCCGGGCTGGCCAAGTATCCCTTGCTGGCCATCCCGATGTTCGTGCTGGTCGGCTCGATCTTCGACCGCTCCGGCGTGGCGCAGCGGCTGGTCACCTTCGCCATTGCCATCGTCGGCCGCGGCCCCGGCATGCTGCCGCTGGTGGCGATCCTGGTGGCGATGTTCCTGGGCGGCATCTCGGGCTCCGGCCCGGCCAACGCGGCGGCGGTGGGCGGCGTGATGATCGCGGCGATGTCGCGCGCGGGCTATCCCGGCGCGTACAGCGCGGCCGTGGTCGGCGCGGCCGCCGCTACCGACATCCTGATCCCGCCCTCGGTGGCCTTCATCATCTACAGCGTGCTGGTGCCCGGCGCCTCGGTGCCGGCACTGTTTGCCGCCGGCATGATCCCCGGCATCCTGGCCGGCTTGGCGCTGATCGTGCCGGCGGTGTGGCTGGCGCGCAAGCACAATATGGGCGCCATCGAGGCCGGCTTGCCGCGCCCGCCGTTCTGGAAGAGCCTGCGCGAGGCGGCCTGGGGCCTGGTCGCGCCGTTCCTGATCCTGGGCGGCATGCGCGCGGGCTGGTTCACGCCGACCGAGGCCGCCGTGGTGGCGGTGGTGTACGGCCTGTTCGTCGGCATGGTGATCTACCGCAGCATCGGCATGCGCGACCTCTTCGTGATCTTCCAGGAGGCGGCGGAGACCTCCGCGGTGATCTTGCTGGTGGTGGCGCTGGCCGGCATCTTCGCCTATGCGCTGTCCACGCTCGGCGTGATCGATCCGCTGGCCAATGCCATCGCGCATTCCGGCCTGGGCGAGTACGGCGTGCTGGCGCTGATCGTGGCCTTGCTGATGACGGTGGGGATGTTCCTCGACGGCATCTCGATCTTCCTGATCTTCGTGCCGCTGCTGCTGCCGATCGCCAACGCCTTCCACTGGAACCCGGTGTGGTTCGGCGTGGTGCTCACGCTCAAGGTGGCGCTGGGGCAGTTCACGCCGCCGCTGGCGGTGAACCTGATGGTCTCGTGCCGGATCGCGCGCGTGCGCATGGAAGAGACCGTGCCCTGGGTGGTCTGGATGCTGCTGGCCATGTTCATCGCCATGCTGATGGTGCTGGCCTATCCGCCGCTGGCGACCTGGCTGCCGGACCGTCTCGGTTATTGAGCGGCATTGACCGTGTTGCGACGGGGCGGCGATGCTGCCCCGGCCGCCATCCGCGGGCAGTGCTGGAGCAGTACATAAGAAACGCACAACACATCCTGAGAGGAGAGAACAGATGAAACGTCGTGCCCTGATGCTGTCGCTGGCAGCCACCATCGCCGCCGCTGCCCTCGCGCCCGCTGGCGCCATGGCGCAGAGCTACAAGTCCGAATACAAGATGTCGCTGGTGCTCGGTCCCGCGTTCCCGTGGGGCAAGGGCGGCGAGATCTGGGCCGACCTGGTGCGCCAGCGCACCAGCGGCCGCATCAATATCAAGCTCTACCCGGGTACTTCGCTGGTGGCCGGCGACCAGACCCGCGAGTTCTCGGCGATCCGCCAGGGCGTGATCGACATGGCGGTAGGCTCGACCATCAACTGGTCGCCCCAGGTCAGGGAACTGAACCTGTTCTCGCTGCCGTTCCTGATGCCGGACTACAAGGCGCTGGACGCGCTCACGCAAGGCGATGTCGGCAAGTCGATCTTCGCCACGCTGGACAAGGCCGGCGTGGTGCCGCTGGCCTGGGGCGAGAACGGCTTCCGCGAAGTCTCCAACTCCAAGCATGAGATCCGCAAGCCGGAAGATCTCAAGGGCATGAAGCTGCGCGTGGTGGGCTCGCCGCTGTACATCGAGACCTTCAACGCACTGGGCGCCAACCCGACGCAGATGAGCTGGGCCGATGCGCAGCCGGCCATGGCTTCGGGCGCGGTGGACGGCCAGGAGAACCCGCAGTCGGTGTTCGCCGCCGCCAAGCTCTACACCGTGGGCCAGAAATTCGTCACCACCTGGGGCTACGTGGCCGACCCGCTGATCTTCGTGGTCAACAAGCAGATCTGGGAAAGCTGGACCCCGGCCGACCGCGAGATCGTCAGGCTTGCTGCCATCGACGCCGGCAAGCAGGAGACGGCACTGGCGCGCAAGGGCCTGGTGGAAGCCGGCGCCCCGGCCTGGAAGGACATGGAGACCCATGGCGTGAAGGTGACCCAGCTGACGCCGGCCGAGCACGACGCTTTCCGCAAGGCGACCGCCAAGGTCTACGACAAGTGGAAGAAGCAGATCGGTACCGACCTGGTGGCCAAGGCG
Source organism: Cupriavidus sp. 05T41 (assembly GCF_056396525.1). Lineage (NCBI taxonomy): Bacteria > Pseudomonadati > Pseudomonadota > Betaproteobacteria > Burkholderiales > Burkholderiaceae > Cupriavidus > Cupriavidus sp. 05T41. The sequence goes on along the minus strand of NZ_JBFTLQ010000007.1, from coordinate 114,054 downwards.
GAAGCCTCGATCGCCAAGCGCTGAGCGCAACGGTCGTTCATGCTTGGTCCAAAGGTTTGGTCCAAAGGGGGGGAGGCTGACGCTTCCCCCCTTTTTTGTTGCGAGGTAAGGCTGCATTTGCTATCAAGCGTGACAAAACGCGGCCGTTAATACACATGCTTGCTAGAATTCGCCGGTGACCGTGTGCGCGTGGCGCATCATCGCGGTCGCGACGGTGTCCTTGGCATGCTGCCGTGGCTTTGCCGCCATGGTTATGTCCCAGAACCCGAACCCTCGCCCAGTCCAAGCCGGAACGCCATGTTGAACAACTCCCGCCGCGCCCCCTTGCTAGCCAGCCTGATCGGCCTGGCGTTGTCGATGTCCGCCGCTGGCGTGCTGGCGGCCGTCGAGCCCGTAACGGCATCGGCAGCGTCGCTGGGCGCGGGTGCGGCACCGGCCGACAACCTGCAGGCGTCGTCTGCCTCGCTGGGGCTGGTGTCCGAACTGCAGCAGCGCTTGCGCGACCGCACCGTGCGCGAGCTGCGCACCAGCTACAACGGCGACTACGGCACCACCCTGATGCTGGCCGACGATCAGGTGGTGTGCTACGTGGCGCTGTTCTATCAGAAGAATCTGTGGCGGGTCTTCCGCTTCGAGTCGATCGGCGCCGCCGAGCAGGCTTACCGCCAGGTGACCAGGCAGAGCGCGGCCTGGGCCAGCGATGATATCCGGCGCCAGGTGCTGGCATCGCAGAAGCGTGCCTATGACCGTGCCTTGCAGGACACCGAGGCGCGTGCCAACGCCCTCAATGAAGACCTGCGGGTGATGCAGGCCCAGCGCCAGCGCATTGCCGAAGAGCAGCAGGCCAACCGTGCCGAAGTGCAGAGCGCCGAAGTCGAGAGCCGTGCTTCGCGCGTCCGTCTGGATCAGTTGCAGCAGCAGATCCGCCGCATGGAGTCTTCGCTGGTGGATTCTGGCCTGGCCTCGCCGCCGGCGCACGGCAGCCGCCAGCCGCGCCACTGAGCGGCCGGGCCGCCCGCCACCTGTGGCGCGGGCTGCCGGCAGTTCGTCCCGATCCGCCGGACTTGCCGCCGGTGGCGCCGCGGGTGGAGCCCATCCCGCCTCCCCTGCGGCTGATGCCGAAGCCGTCCTCCGCTGGCGGCGTTTTCCGAATTTTCCCCAGCCAGAATGCGTTTCGTCCGAATCGCATGCCGTCGTCGCGGGCCTAAGATCCTGCGCTGACAGTTTCTTCCGGACGGGCCGGCGAGACTGTGTCGCCATCGCGCTCCAGGGGGTACGCCGTGTCCCGTTCCAGCTCTCTCGCCAGATCTGTCACCAGTCCAGCTGCCAACCGAGCTTCCAGCCCGGCTTCCGGCGCCTCGCCGTTGCCGGCAAGCCATGACGTGCCGCCGCCGTGGGGTACGAATTTCGCGGTGCGCGAGTCGCTTGAGGCCATGCGCACCGCCGCCGTCAGGCGGCATCTGGCGGAAGCCGGACCGCGCCAGGCACGCGTGCTGCGCCTGGCGCGGCAGCGCAGCCTGGTGGCCGGCACCCTGGGCGGGGGCATGCTGGTGCTGGTGGCCTGGCTTGCCAGCGTGGCGTTGCGCGACGAAGCCTCGCCGGCCGTCCTGACGAAGCAGGCGCCGGCTGTGGCTGCCCCGGAGACGCCGGCTGTGGTTGCCCCGCAATCGCCGGTGCCGGTGCCCGTGGCGCAGGGCGAGCCGGAAGCTGTCCCGTCCTTCGTCCCCGAGGCCGTCGCGGCCGTTGCGGCCGTGTCGCCGCTGGTTTCGGCATTTGCCGCCGCCGCCCGGCCTCCCGTCCCACTCGGTGCCGCCGCCCCCGCCGCGAATGCGCCGCAGGTCGAGCCCCGGTTGCCGATGCGGCCGCGGCCGGTGCCGGCGCGAGCCGTGGCCAGCCGCAACGATTTCGGGCACTACGGCGTTGCCGTCGATCCGGCCGGCGACGACGAGGCGCCGGAGTCCGGCGCCTTCGAGGGCTGGCCACGTCCCAGCGCGTCTGCCTACCTGCCGCCCGATACGCCATTCGAATTGCCCGCGCACACCCGCCTGAGCGGCGGCTGAGGCCTGGAATCATCGCTTTGGCCGATGGAAGCAACGCGCCACGGGTGGTAGGCTAGCGGCCATGAAACCCGTATTCACTCTGCGCATGCCCATCCGGTGGGGCGACATGGACGCCATGGGCCATGTCAACAACACGGTCTACTTCCGCTACCTGGAACAGGCGCGCATCGCCTGGTTCGAGTCGCTCGGGCATGGCGGCAAGGATGCCGCCGGCCACGGCCCGGTCATCATCAATGCGCACATGACCTTTATCCGGCAGCTGCGCTATCCCGGCGACATCGAGTGCCGCATGTCCGCCGGCGAACTGGGCCGCACCAGCTTCGAGACCCGCATGGAGATCCGCCGCACGGACCAGCCTGACGTGGTCTACGCCGAGGGCGGCGCCAAGGTGGTGTGGTGCGACTACGAGGCGGAAAAATCGGTTCCGGTACCGGCGGCGATCCGGGCGCTGATGGCGTAGGGCCGGGCGGGGCGCTACCGCGCCGCTCAGTGGTTGACCAGGCGCTGCACCAGGTCCACCGCGGTGTGGGCCCCGTATTTCTTCATCAGGCGCGCACGGTAGATGTCCACGGTGCGCGGGCTGATCGACAGCAGCTTGCCGATCTGCTTGCTGGTCTTGCCGTCCACCAGCTGCGCGGCAATATCGCGCTCGCGCGCCGTCAGTTCGGCGGTGACGGGACGCTTCTGCGAGAGATCCTCGAAGGTCCAGATGCCCGCGCCAAGCGGAGTCTGTCGGTCCAGCGAGCGGCCGGTGACGTGGCACCAGAACAGTTCGCCTCCGGCGCGCTTCATGATGCGCTCGTCCGAGTAGGCTCCCTTTGCGTTCATGATCGGCACGATCCGTGCGCCGGTGCGCTCGAATTCGTCGGCGGTGGGGTAGAGTACCTGGAACGATTCCCCGAGCAGTGCCTGCCGCGTGGTGCCGAAGATGCGGCACAGCTCGTCGTTGCAGTCCTCTATCACGCGCTCGCGCGACAGCACGAGTCCGACGGGGGCGAGCTGGAAGGCGGTCTGGTAGTCGATGGCGGACATTGGCTTATGTAGTTTTACGTATTGGCGCGGGATGCCGCCCATGCGTATGCTGTCGGACGTTGGGCAGCGGGCGATCTCCGCCCGATTGTACCGTTACAATTTCCCTGCGTGGCTCGCCGGCGGCACTCCGGAAGGCGGGCGCAGCGACAGGAAAATCACCGAGGAAGGAGATAAAGATGAACAAGGTCTACGCCAGCGCCGCAGAGGCGCTCGCGGGCGTCGTCCGCGACGGCCAGACGATCGCGGTCGGCGGCTTCGGTCTGTGCGGCATCCCCGAGGCTCTGATCGAGGCGCTGCGCGACAGCGGCGCCAAGCAGCTAACCTGCATCTCGAACAACGCCGGCGTGGATGGCTTCGGCCTGGGCATGCTGCTCGCCACGCGCCAGATCAGGAAGATGATCTCGTCCTACGTGGGCGAGAACAAGGAGTTCGAGCGCCAGTACCTGGCCGGTGAACTGGAGCTGGAATTCACGCCGCAGGGCACGCTTGCCGAGAAGCTGCGCGCCGGCGGCTCGGGCATCCCGGCTTTCTTTACCAAGACCGGCGTCGGCACCATCGTCGCGGAAGGCAAGGAAATCCGCGAGTTCGACGGGCAGCAATACGTGATGGAGCGCGCCCTGACTGCCGACGTGGCGCTGGTCAAGGCCTACAAGGCGGACCGCGCAGGCAACCTGGTATTCCGCCGCACGGCGCGCAACTTCAACCCGATGTGCGCGATGGCGGGCAAGGTCACCCTGGTCGAGGTCGAGCACCTGGTCGAGACCGGCACGCTGGACCCGGACGAGGTCCATACGCCGGGCATTTTCGTGCAGCGCATCGTGGTGAACGCCACCCCCGAGAAACGCATCGAGCAGCGCACCGTGCGTGCCGCCAGCTGAGGAGAGACATCATGGCATGGACACGTGACGAAATGGCGGCGCGCGCCGCGACCGAACTGCAGGACGGCTTCTACGTCAACCTGGGTATCGGCCTGCCGACCCTGGTGGCAAACCACGTCCCGGCAGGGATGGAGGTGTGGCTGCAATCCGAGAACGGCCTGCTTGGCATCGGCCCGTTCCCGACCGAGGCGGAAGTCGACGCCGACATGATCAACGCCGGCAAGCAGACCGTGACCACGCTGCCGGGCTCGTCGATCTTCTCCTCGGCGGACTCGTTCGCGATGATCCGCGGCGGTCATATCAACCTGGCCATCCTGGGTGCGATGCAGGTCAGCGAGCGCGGCGACCTGGCCAACTGGATGATCCCGGGCAAGATGGTCAAGGGCATGGGTGGCGCGATGGACCTCGTTGCCGGCGTCGGCCGTGTGGTGGTGCTGATGGAGCACACCGCCAAGAAGAAGGACGGCAGCGAAGACATCAAGATCCTGAAGTCCTGCAACCTGCCGCTGACGGGCGTGGGCGTGATCAACCGCATCATCACCGACCTCGGCGTGATCGACATCACCGATGCAGGTCTCAAGCTGGTGGAAACGGCGCCTGGCGTAAGCCGCGAAGAGATCCAGAGCAAGACCGGCGCGACGCTGCTCTGATCTGCCGATGGCAGCAATGCCATGTGTAGTCTCCCCGTTCCCGCTTGCGGGAGCGGGGAGCATACCAGCGCGGAGATGGCGCTCGCACGGGCCTCGCCCGCACCCCGGAATGGCCGCGACGCGGCCATTCTTGCCTTATGCGCTGCGCCGGTTGTAGCTGGCGAAGACCGAGGCTGCGCCATCCCTGCGGATCAGCAGGACGTCGAACGGGTCCTTGCGCGGGCCTTGTTCCATGCCCGGCGAGCCGACCGGCATGCCCGGCACCGCGAGGCCCGCGGCATCAGGCTTGGCGGCCAGCAGCCGCTTGATGTCGGCCGCGGGCACATGCCCCTCGATGCCGTAGCCGGCGATGCGCCCGGTGTGGCAGGATCCGAAGCGCGCGGGAATGCCGGCCCGCGCGCGATGCGGTTCCGTATCGTCCACATTGCGCACCGTGACGGCGAAGCCATTCGCCCGCAAGTGCTCGACCCAGCCTTCGCAGCAGCCGCAATCCGGGTTCTTGAAGACTTCGATGGCCAGCACCGGCGCGGCCTGGGCGCCGCGCAGCGCAAGCGCGGCGGTGGCGCCCGTCGCCAGGGCCCCGATGAAGCGGCGTCTTTGCATGGCGGCTCCCTGCGCTTACTGCGCCACCCAGCCGCCGTCCATGTTCCAGGCCACGCCGCGCACCTGGCGCGCGGCATCGCTGGAGAGGAACACCGCCAGCGCGCCGAGCTCCTCCGGCGTGACGAACTGGCCGGACGGCTGCTTCTCGATGACCAGGTCCTGCTTGGCCTGTTCCACCGGGATGCCGTCCTTCTGCGCGCGCGCTTCCACCTGTTTTTGCACCAGCGGGGTCAGCACCCAGCCCGGGCAGATCGCATTGGCGGTAACGCCGGTCTGCGCGGTCTCCAGCGCGGTCACCTTGGTGAAGCCGACGATGCCGTGCTTGGCGGCCACGTAGGCCGACTTCTGCGCCGACGCCACCAGGCCGTGGACGGAGGCGATATTGATGATGCGGCCCCAGTCCTTGCGCTTCATGCCGGGCAGCGCCAGGCGCGTGGTGTGGAAGGCGGAGGTCAGGTTGATGGCGATGATGGCATCCCAGCGCTCGGGCGGGAAATCCTCGATATTGGCGACGTGCTGGATGCCGGCGTTGTTGACGAGGATGTCGGCACCGCCGAATTCCGCCTCGGCGTAGCGCATCATGTCCTCGATCTCGGCGGACTTGCTCATGTCGGCGCCGTGGTAGCCCACGCGGATGCCCGCGCCGGCTTGCGCGCCGGCTTGCGCGATTTCGCGCTTGGCGGCCTCGGCGTCGCCGAAGCCGTTGACGATGATATTGGCGCCTTGGGCGGCGAGCGCCTGCGCGATGCCCAGACCGATACCGCTGGTCGAGCCAGTGACCAGTGCCGTCTTGCCTTCAAGCATGGATGTCTCCGTCGGAAAATGTAATGGACGCGGGAGTGTGGTTGTCCGAAGATCGCGGCTGCGCGCGCTGGCAGCGCATGCGTGGCGGCGCCAGCCCGATGCTGTGGCATTGTAACTGCTGCAGCGTACAATCCAGCTTTGCCCAATCGCGCGCCGCCTGCCGGCGGCGCTGCTTCGATAACGTCTTGCCAGGGAGTTCAGATGTCAGCCAGTCCGCGCCTCGGCTTCGTCCAGTGCATCAGCCCGGCGGGGCTCCACCGCATGGCGTATCACGAGTGGGGCGACCCCGCCAATCCCCGTGTCCTGATGTGCGTGCATGGCCTGACGCGCACCGGCCGCGATTTCGATACCGTGGCGGCCGCGCTGTGCGGTGAGTACCGCGTGGTCTGCCCCGACGTGGTCGGGCGCGGCCGCTCGGACTGGCTGGCCGATCCGCGCCGCTATGTCGTGCCGCAGTACGCGTCGGACATGATCACGCTGATCGCGCGGCTCAACGTCGAGCAGGTCGACTGGTTCGGCACCTCGATGGGCGGGCTGATCGGCATGGGCCTGGCCGGCCTGCCCAAGTCGCCGGTGCGCAAGCTGCTGCTCAACGACGTGGGCCCGCGCCTGGCGGCCTCGGCGGTGGAGCGGATCGGCGCCTACCTGGGCCTGCCGGTGCGCTTCAAGACCTTCGAGGAAGGCCTGGCCTACCTGCAGACCATCAGCGCCTCGTTCGGCCGGCATACGCCCGAGCAGTGGCGCGAGCTCAACGGCGCCATCCTCAAGCCGGTGCAGGGCGCCGAAGGCCTGGAATGGGGCTTGCATTACGATCCGGCGATGGCGCTGCCGTTCCGCGAGACCACGCCCGAGCAGGTGGCGGCGGGCGAGGCGGCGCTGTGGCATATGTTCGAGGCCATCCAGGCGCCGACGCTGGTGGTGCGCGGCGCCCAGTCCGACCTGCTCACGCGCGAGACCGTGGCCGAGATGGTGGCGCGCGGGCGCAATGTCAGTGCCGTGGAGGTGCAGGATGTGGGCCATGCGCCGACCTTCATCGATCCGGCGCAGGTGGCCATCGCCAAGCAGTTTTTCCTGGGCGCGGCCTGAGGCCGGCCGGGGCCGGCCGCCTTTCAAGCGAATGAACCAAGCATCAGAGACCAGAGTATTGCCATGAGTACCGATGAACTGAAGCGCGCCCACGTGGGCAAGCGCCTGTCCGAATACGCGATCTACAACGGCGTGGTCTACCTTGCCGGCCAGGTGCCGGAAGTCGATCCCGCCGCCGACCTGCGTGGCCAGACCCGCGAGGTGCTGGGCCATATCGAGCGGCTGCTCAACGAAGCCGGCAGCGACAAGAGCCGGATCCTCTCATGCCAGATCTTCCTTACCAATGTGGACAACATCGGCGAGATGAACGAGGTGTGGGACGAGTGGGTGGTGCAGGGCCACACGCCGCCGCGCGCTACGGTGGAAGCGCGCCTGGCCAATCCGCAGTACCTGATCGAAGTGGTCGTGACCGCCGCGCTCAAGTGAGGGCTGGTGCTGCAAGATGGTGACGTCGACTGACCTGACCGGGCAGGTTGCCGGTACGCCCGATGCCGGACTGGTGGAGCGGGCGCTGGCCTATGTGCGCGAGCGCGGCAGCGCCGCGCTGCTGCCGACCGGGGAGCCCGTGCTGACGCATGCCGAGGGCATGCTGAAGGTGCTCGACGGCCTGCGCGTCGACGATGCCGCGCGCGCCGCCGCGTGCCTGTTTGCGGTGGCGGCCTTCGTGCCTGGCTGCGAGGCGGAAATCGAGCCACGCTTCGGCGAGGAAGTCGCGCGGCTGGTCAAGGGCGTGCGCCAGCTGCTGCGCATCGGCGCCATCGCGGTGGGCCACAGCGGGGCGCCGGAAACGACCAAGGACGAGATCGCCGCGCGCCAGGAACAGGTGGAAGCGCTGCGCAAGATGCTGCTTGCCTTCGCGCAGGATATCCGCGTGGTGCTGGTGCGGCTGGCCTCGCGCCTGCAGACGCTGCGCTGGCTGGCGCAGGTCAAGGCGCAGCCGCTGCCCGGGGTGGCGCGCGAAACGCTGGACATCTACGCGCCGCTGGCCAACCGGCTCGGTATCTGGCAGATGAAGTGGGAGCTGGAGGACCTGGCATTCCGCTTCGAGCAGCCCGATACCTACAAGCGCATCGCCAGGCTGCTCGACGAGAAGCGCATCGAGCGCGAGGGCTATATCGCCAGCGCCATCGCGCGGCTGCAATCCGAGCTCGAGACGGCCGGCATCCGCGCCGAGGTGACGGGCCGGCCTAAGCATATCTACAGCATCTGGAAGAAGATGCGCGGCAAGGAACTCGACTTTGCCGACCTCTACGACGTGCGCGCCTTCCGCGTGATCGTGGACGACATCAAGGATTGCTACACCGTGCTGGGCATCGTGCACCATATCTGGCAGCCGATCCCGCGCGAGTTCGATGACTATATCTCCCGGCCCAAGTCCAACGGCTACAAGTCGCTGCACACGGTGGTGATCGGCGACGACGGGCGCGCCTTCGAGGTGCAGATCCGCACCCAGGAGATGCATCATTTCGCCGAGTACGGCGTGGCGGCGCACTGGCGCTACAAGGAGGCCGGTTCCAAGGGCTATAGCGGCCAGTTCTCGGCCAGCGAGCGCTACGACGAGAAGATCGCCTGGCTGCGCCAGCTGCTGGCCTGGAAAGACGACGCCGACCACTCGGTGGCGCACGATGAATCGTGGGAGCAGCTCAAGCACGCCGCCATCGACGACCACATCTACGTGCTGACGCCGCAGGCGCGCGTGGTCGCGCTGCCGCAGGGCGCCACGCCGGTGGACTTTGCCTACTACCTGCATACCGACCTGGGCCACCGCTGCCGCGGCGCGCGCGCGGACGGCACCATGGTGCCGCTCAATACGCCGCTCAAGAACGGGCAGACGGTGGAGATCATCGCCGTCAAGCAGGGCGGGCCGTCGCGCGACTGGCTCAACGCCGAGCTCGGCTATCTTGCCGCGCCGCGCGCGCGGGCCAAGGTGCGGGCCTGGTTCAACGCGCTCGACTCGCAGGAGACCATTTCGCAGGGGCGGGCGCTGATCGACAAGTCGCTGCAGCGCGAAGGCAAGACCGCGGTCAACCTCGACGACCTGGCCACGCGGCTTGGCTTCAAGACGCCGGACGACCTGTTCGCTGCCGTCGCCAAGGAAGAATTCAGCCTGCGCCATGTGGAGCAGGCCCTGCGCCATCCGGAAGGCGCGGGGCCCGTCACCGCGCTGAGCGAGGAAGAGGCCGTCACCAAGAAGAGCCGCGCCACCAGCGTGGCGCGTGGCGCCAAGAGCGGCGTGCTGGTGGTGGGCGTGGACTCGCTGATGACGCAGATGTCCAGGTGCTGCAAGCCGGCGCCGCCGGACGATATCGTCGGCTTCGTCACGCGCGGGCGCGGCGTCTCCATTCACCGCCGCAACTGCCACACGTTCTGCCAGCTTTCGGCGCGCGCGCCGGAGCGCGTGATCCAGACCGAGTGGGGCAAGAAGAGCGATGCGGTGTATCCGGTGGACATCCACGTGGAGGCAGTCGACCGGCAAGGCCTGCTGCGCGATATCTCCGAAGTGCTGTCGCGCGAGAAGATCAATGTTACCGGCGTGAAGACGCTGTCGAGCAAGGGCGTGGCGCGCATGCAGTTCACGGCCGAGGTGTCGGAGGCGACGCAGTTGCAGCGCGCACTCGGATTGATAGAAGACGTGGCAGGGGTCTTGCAGGCGAAAAGAAAGTGATGCTATACTCGCGCTTTCGCTAGGCTCGTAGCTCAGCTGGTTAGAGCACCACCTTGACATGGTGGGGGTCGTTGGTTCGAGTCCAATCGAGCCTACCAATGAATTCGCAGTGGTAAGCAATTCTGGTAGTGCACTAGCGTGCAGCAGAAAAAGAAGTAATGAAGTAATGAAGTAAGGCGGCAGTAGTGTGGCAGTAGGCTCGTAGCTCAGCTGGTTAGAGCACCACCTTGACATGGTGGGGGTCGTTGGTTCGAGTCCAATCGAGCCTACCAAAAGCATTGCAGCAAGAAGTAGCTTGGCAGTAAGCAGCAGCAAACGCAGTATCGCAGTACCCGGTTCAACCCGTTCACAGGAATGGAAGGCGCCATGATGAAGACATCGCGAACTACTACCGCTAATTAGCGACAGTAGTCGAGGTGCGCCTTGATCCCGGATCGTCCGGGGTTGAATTGAGAATAACGCAGCCTTGGCTGCGTTTTTTTTCGTCTGTCGCTCGTTAGCTGCCTGATATGCTGCCCGGTCCCCGGTGGATCCGACCGGGTGAAAGTCCCCGCTGCCTGGCCCGTGCCGATGCATGGTCGCCCGGTGCTACAAGATGCTTTTCATCCGCTTGCCGAGACAACGAGACCGGCGGGCGGATTCCTGATGAGGTGCAAGATGATCGCAATCACGCTGCCGGATGGTTCCCGCCGCGAGTTTCCCGGCCCGGTGACGGTCGCAGAAGTGGCGCAGAGCATTGGCGCCGGCCTGGCCAAGGCGGCCCTGGCCGGCAAGGTGGACGGCCGCATGGTCGACACGAGCTACCTGATCGAGCAGGACGCCGGCCTGGCCATCGTGACTGACAAGGACGCCGACGGCGTCGACGTGATCCGCCATTCGACGGCGCACTTGCTGGCCTACGCCGTCAAGGAGTTGTATCCGGAAGCGCAGGTGACGATCGGTCCGGTGATCGAGAACGGCTTCTACTACGACTTCGCCTACAAGCGCCCCTTCACGCCCGAGGACCTCGTTGCCATCGAGAAGAAGATGGCCGAGCTCGCCAAGAAGGACGAGAAGGTGACGCGCGAGGTCTGGAGTCGCGACGAGGCGGTGAAGCTGTTCGAGTCGATGGGCGAGAAGTACAAGGCCGAGATCATTGCCTCGATTCCGCAGGACCAGGAAATCGGCCTGTACCGCGAAGGCGAGTTCGTCGACCTGTGCCGCGGCCCGCACGTGCCTTCCACGGGCAAGCTCAAGGTCTTCAAGCTGATGAAGGTGGCCGGCGCCTACTGGCGCGGCGACGCCAAGAACGAGATGCTGCAGCGTATCTACGGCACGGCCTGGGCCAAGAAGGAAGACCAGGAAGCCTACCTGCACATGCTGGAGGAAGCCGAGAAGCGCGACCACCGCAAGCTGGGCAAGCTGCTCGACCTATTCCACCTGCAGGAAGAGGCGCCTGGCATGGTGTTCTGGCACCCGAAGGGCTGGCAGGTGTGGCAGGCGGTGGAGCAATACATGCGCGGCCGCCTGACGCAGGCCGGTTATGAGGAAGTGCGCACGCCGCAGGTGATGGACCGTTCGCTGTGGGAGAAGTCGGGCCACTGGCAGAACTACAAGGAGAACATGTTCGTCACGGAGTCGGAGAAGCGCGACTACGCGATCAAGCCGATGAACTGTCCCGGCCACGTGCAGATCTTCAACCACGGCCTGCGCTCCTACCGCGACCTGCCGCTGCGCCTGGCCGAGTTCGGCGCCTGCCACCGCAACGAGCCCTCGGGCGCGCTGCACGGCCTGATGCGCGTGCGCGGTTTCGTGCAGGATGATGCGCATATCTTCTGCACCGAAGAGCAGATCGTCGCCGAGGCCAAGGCTTTCAACGAGCTGGCCTTCTCCGTCTACGACGACTTCGGCTTCAAGGACGTGGCGGTCAAGTTGTCGCTGCGCCCCGAGCAGCGCGCCGGTTCGGACGAGGTGTGGGATCACGCCGAGGAAGGCCTGCGGCTGGCGTTGCGCGCCTGTGGCGTGGAGTGGGAAGAACTGCCGGGCGAGGGTGCCTTCTACGGCCCGAAGGTCGAATACCACATCAAGGATGCCATCGGCCGCTCGTGGCAGTGCGGTACGCTGCAGCTCGACCTGGTGCTGCCGGAGCGCCTGGGTGCGGAATACGTCTCCGAGGACAATTCGCGCAAGCGTCCCGTGATGCTGCACCGGGCCATCCTGGGCTCCTTCGAGCGCTTCCTGGGCATCCTGCTGGAAAACCATGCGGGCGCGCTGCCAGCCTGGCTGGCGCCGGATCAGGTCGTAGTGCTGAATATTGCCGACTCACAGGCAGAATATGCCGAAAACGTCGTGCAACTTCTGCAAAAACAAGGATTTAGGGCTAAGGCGGATTTGCGTAACGAGAAAATTACGTATAAAATCCGCGAGCATTCCCTTCAGAAGATTCCCTACCTGCTAGTGGTGGGCGACAAGGAGCGGGATGCCAATCAAGTGGCCGTGCGTGCCCGTGGCAATGCGGATCTGGGTGTGATGCCTGTTTCCGCGTTTGTGGAGCGTCTGCAACAGGACGTTGCCAGCAAAGCCTGATGGGATGAGCACGGCTTGTTTTTTGTCTTCTTGAGGTAACGCAACATCGCTACAGACAAAGGTCATCGCATCAATCGCGAAATCAGCGCACCCGAATTGCGCCTGGTCGGGGTTGATAATGAGCAACTCGGCATCGTCAAGTTCATGGACGCGCTTCGCCTGGCTGAGGATAAGGACTTGGACTTGGTGGAGATCGCGCCGACCGCGGTGCCTCCGGTTGCCCGTATCATGGACTACGGCAAGTTCAAGTACGAGGAAGCCAAGCGCGCGCACGACGCCAAGTTGAAGCAGAAGATCATCCAGGTCAAGGAAGTCAAGTTCCGGCCGGGTACGGATGATGGCGACTACAACGTCAAGCTGCGCAACCTTAAGCGCTTCCTTGAAGACGGCGACAAGACCAAGATCACGCTGCGTTTCCGCGGCCGTGAGATGGCGCACCAGGAAATCGGCGCGCGTGTGCTCGAACGCCTGAAGGCGGATCTGGAAGAAGTCGGCCAGGTCGAGCAGATGCCGAAGATGGAAGGGCGCCAGATGGTGATGGTGCTGGCTCCCAAGAAGAAGAAGTAAGATTCTGCGCGTTGCCGCGGCCCGGTGGAGAATTCCGCCGGGCGTGGCGGCGTGCGAATGCAGCGCAGATGGCCGCTCGCGGCCTCGCGCAACAATAAGTGGATGCGGGTTATGCAAGCGTCGGCGCTAGCCGGCCACCTGCATGCATGTCAAAGAGCTGGAGTTTTTCATGCCGAAGATGAAGACCAAGAAAAGCGCTTCCAAGCGCTTTACTGCGCGTCCGAATGGTTCGTTCAAGCGTGGCCAGGCCTTCAAGCGTCACATTCTGACCAAGAAGACCACCAAGAATAAGCGTCAACTGCGCGGCACCCAGGACGTCCATGAGACGAACCTGAAGTCCGTTCGCGCAATGATGCCTTACGCATAACCCCTAACGAAAACGAAAGGAGCATTTCATGCCTCGAGTAAAGCGTGGGGTCACTGCACGGGCCCGCCACAAGAAAGTCATTGACGCTGCCAAGGGTTACCGCGGCCGTCGCAATAACGTCTACCGTATCGCCAAGCAGGCGGTCATGCGTGCTGGCCAGTACGCGTACCGCGATCGCCGCAACAAGAAGCGCGTGTTCCGCGCTCTGTGGATTGCGCGTATCAATGCTGCTACGCGCGAGCATGGCATGACCTACAGCGTGTTCATGAACGGTCTGAAGAAGGCCTCGATTGAACTGGACCGCAAGGTGCTGTCGGACATGGCTATCCATGACAAGCCTGCCTTTGCCGCCATCGTCAACCAGGTGAAAGCCTCCGTTGCCTGATGCCGGCTCCGGCCTGCCGCGCTAACCGCGTGGCAGGCCGGGGGCAAGCACCGACCGCAAGGTCGACAGCATCTCCACCGGACTCGACTTCCGGCGGACCTGCAAGAAACGGGGCTCCTCACCGAGCCCCGTTTTTATTTCGAATGCCGTTTTTGCGTGTGCTACGCCGGGCTGCGAAGCGCGGTGGGCAAGACGGCATCCGAAACGAGCTCCGCGCCGCCCGGTGCCGCGCGGGGCCCGGCATCTACATCGCACTTAGTGCCAACCCCACGCCCGGGCCCCGCGTGACCCGGACGCCAAATCTATCGCCGACCGCCGCCATGTCTCTGGATCCGGATCAAATCGTCGCCGACGCCCAGGCCGCCTTCGCCGCCGCCAACGACAACGCCACGCTGGAAAACGAGAAAGCCCGCTTTCTCGGCAAGACCGGCGCGCTTACCGAGTTGCTCAAGAGCCTCGGCAAGCTCGACCCGGAAACGCGCAAGAGCGAAGGCGCGCGCATCAACCAGGCCAAGCAGCGGGTCGAAGCCGCGCTGAACGCGCGCCGCCAGGCGCTGGCCGATGCACTGATGAACGCGCGGCTGGCCGCCGAGGCCATCGACGTGACGCTGCCCGGCCGCGCGGTGGCGCGCGGCAGCCTGCACCCGGTGATGCGTACCTGGGAACGCGTCGAGCAGATCTTCGGCTCGGTCGGCTTTGACGTGGCCGACGGCCCCGAGATCGAGACCGACTGGATGAACTTCACCGCGTTGAACAATCCGGACAACCATCCGGCCCGTTCGATGCAGGACACCTTCTACGTGGACGGCCGCGACAGCGAGGACAAGCTCCTGCTGTTGCGCACCCACACCAGCCCGATGCAGGTCCGCTATGCGCGCATGCACGTGGAGAAGTACAAGGGCCGCGACATGCCGCCGATCAAGGTGATCTGCCCGGGGCGCACCTACCGCGTCGACAGCGACGCCACGCACTCGCCCATGTTCAACCAGGTCGAAGGCCTGTGGATCGGCGAGGACGTGAGCTTTGCCGACCTCAAGGGCGTCTACGCAGATTTCCTGCGCAAGTTCTTCGAGCGCGATGACATCCAGGTGCGCTTCCGCCCGTCGTATTTCCCGTTCACGGAGCCGTCGGCGGAAATCGACATGGCCTTCGAGGAGGGGAAAAATGCGGGCAAGTGGCTGGAGATCTCCGGCTCGGGCCAGGTGCACCCGAACGTGCTGCGCAACATGGGGCTGGACCCCGAGCGCTACATCGGCTTCGCCTTCGGCTCCGGCCTCGAACGCCTGACCATGCTCCGCTACGGCATCAACGACCTGCGCCTGTTCTTCGAAGGCGACGCGCGTTTCCTGCGCCAGTTCGCCTGAGGCCGCGCACGCGTCCGAGCATTACGTCACCGACTCAACAGAACAGAATACTTACCGGATCAGAAGCGCCATGCAATTCTCGGAATCCTGGCTTCGCAGTTTCGTCAATCCCGACAAGATCTCCACCGATGCGCTCTCGCACAGCCTGACCATGGCCGGGCTCGAAGTGGAAGAGGTCGGTCCGGTCGCGCCGCCGTTCGACAAGGTGGTGGTGGCCCGCGTGCTCTCCACCGAACGCCATCCCAACGCCGACCGCCTCAATGTCTGCCAGGTCGATGCCGGCACCGGCGAGACGCTGCAGATCGTGTGCGGCGCGCCCAACGTGGCGCCCGGCATCCTGGTGCCGTGCGCGCTGGTCGGCGCGGTGCTGCCGCCGTCCGAGGCGGGCGGCAAGCCGTTCGAGATCAAGGTGGGCAAGCTGCGCGGCGTAGACAGCTTCGGCATGCTGTGCTCCGCGCGCGAGCTCAAGCTGTCGGAAGACCACGGCGGCCTGATGATCCTGCCCGAGGATGCAAAGATCGGCCAGGACATCCGCCAGTACCTGGACCTGGATGACCAGGTCTTCGTCATCAAGCTCACGCCCAACAAGGCGGACTGCCTGTCGATCCACGGCGTGGCGCGCGAAGTCGCCGCGCTCACCGGCGCGGCGCTGACGCTGCCGGAGATGAAGCCGGTCGCAGTGACGCTGGCCGACAAGCTGCCGGTCAAGGTGTCGGCGCCCGACCTGTGCGGCCGTTTCTCCGGCCGCGTGATCCGCGGCGTGAACGCACGCGCGGCCACGCCGGCATGGATGGTCCAGCGCCTCGAGCGCGCCGGCCAGCGCAGCATCTCGGCGCTGGTGGACATCTCCAACTACGTGATGCTCGAACTGGGCCGCCCGTCGCACGTGTTCGACCTGGACAAGATCCACGGCGGGCTGGACGTGCGCTGGGCCCGCAAGGGTGAACAGCTCAAGCTGCTCAACGGCAATACCGTGGAACTCGACGAGCAGGTCGGCGTGATCGCCGACGACAAGGAAATCGAGAGCCTGGCCGGCATCATGGGCGGCGACAGCACCGCGGTCACGCTCGACACCACCAACATCTACCTCGAAGCCGCCTTCTGGTGGCCGGAAGCGATCCAGGGCCGCTCGCGCCGCTTCAATTTCGCGACCGATGCCGGACACCGCTTCGAGCGCGGCGTGGACTACGCCACCACGGTCGAGCACATCGAGCGCATCAGCGCGCTCATCCTCGACATCTGCGGCGGCCAGGCCGGCCCGGTCGACGACCAGGTCGTCAACCTGCCGCAGCGCAAGCCGGTGCATCTGCGCGTGGCGCGCGCCGAGCGCGTGCTCGGCATCGAACTGTCGCCGGCGGAAATCGCCGACGTGTTCCAGCGCCTGCAGCTCTCCTTCACGCGCGAGCAGGGCGCGGATGGCGAGGTGTTCGTGGTGACGCCGCCGAGCTACCGCTTCGACATCGAGATCGAGGAAGACCTGATCGAGGAAGTGGCCCGCATCTACGGCTTCGAGCGCATCCCGGCACGTCCTCCGGTGGCCGAGAGCGAGATGCGCCCGACCGACGAGGCGCGCCGCTCCACCCACGTGGTGCGCCACGCGATCGCCGCGCGCGACTACCAGGAAGTGATCAACTTCGCCTTCGTCGAAGAGAAGTGGGAACGCGACTTCGCCAGCAACGACAATCCGATCCGCCTGCTCAACCCGATCGCCAGCCAGCTTGCGGTGATGCGCTCGACGCTGATCGGCGGCCTGCTCGACAAGGTGCGCTACAACCTCAACCGCAAGGCCGCGCGCGTGCGCATGTTCGAGGTGGGCCGCGTGTTCCATCGCGATGCATCGGTGGCGGACGGCGGACTGACCGTGGCCGGCTATCGTCAGCCGATGGTGGCAGGTGGCATCGCCTATGGCCCGGCCTCTGAAGAGCAATGGGGCGTGGCAACGCGCCCGGTGGACTTCTTCGACGTCAAGGGCGATGTCGAGGCGCTGCTGCATCCGCGCGTGGCGCGCTTCGAGCCGGTCTCGCATCCCGCGCTGCATCCGGGCCGGGCCGCGCAAGTGGTGATCGACGGCAAGGTGGCCGGCGTGATCGGCGAACTGCATCCGCGCTGGCTGCAGGAGTATGAGCTCAGCCAGGCGCCGGTGGTGTTCGAGCTGGACCTGCAGGCGCTGCGCGAAGCAGGGCTGCCGGGCTACACCGAAATCTCCAAGTTCCCGGCCGCCGTGCGCGACCTGGCGCTGGTGGTGAAGCAGCCCGTGCGCGTGCAGGACCTGCTCGACGCCATGCGCGATGCCCTGGAAAAACAAGGCTACGGCCGCTACTGCCAGAGCCTCGTGCTGTTCGACGAATTCCGCCCGAAGGCGGCTTCGGCGGCCATCGGCGCGGACGAGAAAAGCCTTGCGTTCCGCCTGACCTTGCAAGATACTGGGGCGACCCTCCAGGACGAAACCGTCGACAGCGCGGTGCGTTGCATGGTCGAAGCCGCAGGCGCCGCATTCCAGGCGCGGCTGCGCGGCTGATCCACCAGCTGACATGACAATGGAGCGCCCGGACCTCCGCATCCGGGCGGATCGCACACTGAATGACAATGAACGATCGACACGCGCATCTCATGGCCGCAGCAATGGGTGAGGCAGGCGACCGGCAGGCAGCATCTCTCGATGACGAGGCCTCCGACGCCCGCGCAGCCGAGGTACCCACGCTCACCAAGGCCGAACTCGCCGAAATGCTGTTCGACCAGGTCGGTCTCAACAAGCGCGAATCCAAGGACATGGTCGAGGCCTTCTTCGACGTGATTCGCGAAGCGCTGGAACATGGCGACAGCGTCAAGCTGTCCGGCTTCGGCAACTTCCAGTTGCGAGACAAGCCGCAACGCCCCGGGCGCAATCCCAAGACCGGCGAGATCATTCCCATCACCGCACGGCGCGTGGTGACCTTCCACGCCAGCCAGAAGCTCAAGGGCCTGGTGGAAGAGCGCGCCGGCCTGGCGGTGCCGGGCTGATCGTTTGCCAGCAGCACGGCCAGTCGCTATCCTGTCCAGCTATCTGCCGATCCGCATCGGCTCGCACGTCCGCGTGCCTGCCTGCGCGGACACCACAACCACTGCCGGCACGGCCTGAAGCCCGCCCATTCACCGTATGTCGGAAAGACCCAGCGAACGCATTTCGTTGCCGCCGATTCCCGCCAAGCGCTACTTCACCATCGGCGAAGTCAGCGAGCTTTGCGCTGTCAAGCCGCATGTGCTGCGCTATTGGGAGCAGGAGTTCACGCAGCTCAAGCCCGTCAAGCGGCGCGGCAACCGGCGCTACTACCAGCATCACGAAGTCCTGCTGATCCGTCGCATCCGCGATCTGCTGTACGAGCAGGGCTTCACCATCAACGGCGCGCGCAATCGCCTCGACGAAGGCCGCCAGCAAAGCCATGCGCCCGCCGAAGACGAGCAGGAAGTGGTCGCAGCGGTGCCGGCCGACGAGGCACCGGTCTTCTCGCTCGACATCAACAACCTGCGCAATGAGCTGGTGGAAGTCCAGCACCTGCTCGCGCAACTCAGGCAGATCGCGCGGCACGAATAAAAAGTGCATTAAGGTCTAGCCAGCTGAGAATTGCTTCTGCTATAATCTTTTTCTTTCGGGGCGTAGCGCAGCCTGGTAGCGTACCTGCATGGGGTGCAGGTGGTCGGAGGTTCAAATCCTCTCGCCCCGACCAGTATTAAGAAGGCCTAGCGGGTTTTACTCGCTAGGCCTTTTGTCTAACTTGAGCAGCGTTGTCTAACTTGGCTGCCAACGAGCCATCCCGGCCGTCCGGTTGGCTGACGTATGGGTTGGTTTGCGGCGATCTGTTATGTACTGCATATAGCAGGGGTACTCGATGTCTTGGACCGACTACACGCACGCGAAAGTCTTTGGTACCGTTGTCTTTCGTCCCTACTCGGACACCCTCGCCGAAATCGAACGCCATCTGGATCAAATGCTGGGTGGTCACCCGGATATAGCGCGAGGCTACATTCCCCTCCATAAACGGGATCTGATCTTTTGTTTTGGTGATCAAGGTTCTCTCCTCGTCGTTTCGGGCGGTTCATCACGTCATATTCCGACGCATATTGCCGGTCCGCTGGCAGAGATCGGCCTAGCCGATGCGTGTCTGGGTGTGGTAGATGACGCTGCTACGCTGCTCGGAGTAGGGGAACTGCCCGAGGATTTCCTGCGGGTCATGCAGCAAATCTCATTCATCGTACCTAAGGTCATCGCTTTGCCGGGCATCGAGTTTTCAGTGCAAGGCGATGGACGGGCGGTCCGTGTGGTTCAAGAGGCTGCTGCAATCTTGTTCGAAGCAGAAAAGGAGAGATACGTGGCAGAAGTTGAGCAGGATCGTCCGAAGCGGATCTTTCTTAGCCATAAGTCTATCGACAAGGGGATCGTCCGGGACGTAGCGAAGACGCTTAGGGAGATTGGACTAGACCCCTGGCTTGATGAGGACATGATGCCCGCCGGAGCGAATCTCGAGCGCGCAATCAAAGAGGGTATGGTGTCTTCATGTGCTGCAGTGTTTTTCGTGACTCCGCATTTCCAAGATAAAGATTGGTTGGCGACGGAGGTTGACCATGCAATGGCCGAGAAGCGAAAAAAGGGTGATCGCTTCGCCATAGTTCCATTGTTGATGCAAACTGAAGACGGGAAGAAGGGGGCAGTGATCGAAATGATGGAGCAGTACCTCCATAAAGATGTTCAGTACCACCAGATCATCAACGAGATCCTGCGAGCCATTCCTATAAAGATGGAACGTGTAGCCTGGAAGGCAGGTCGTTGAGCCCTAGTTCATTCGAGTTCTCGATACCGGCGTGACTCGCTCTAGTGTCCGAGCCTTCGTGTAGTGCGCCGTCATCTCAGCCGTAGTGTGCCCACCGAGTGCTTGGGCCGCTGCGGCACCCTCCGTTCTTCCCTTGTCAGTTAGTGCCTTGGCCCGCAGGTCATGGAAATGCATACCCGTCAGGTGTAATGCATCAGGCTCTTTCCCCACATTCTTGCAGCTAGCCTCATAGCTCTCCAGCGCCCGCTGGCATGCTCGCTTCCAGGCCGTCTGGGCGCCGCTATAGGTGAATTTGCCGCCCGTCTGGGTGCTGATCACGGGGCCGATCGCCTTCACCTTGCCGCCCTTGGCCATGTTCAGCGTGGCTTGTAACTCGGGAGTCATCTCTACGAGCATCCGCACGCCGCTGCTATTCACCGTCTTGGCCGGGTGGAATAGGATGCCTTCGTCGCTCACGTCTGACCACTTCAGCTCGAGCAAATCCCCGATGCGCTGGGCCGTTTGATATGCCAGGTCGATCAGCGCCATGATGGCCAGGCCGGATGGCGTCGACTTCCCGTCCTTGCCAATCTGCGCCGCGGCCCGGACAGCGTCCAGCTCGGCGTCCGTGATATAGCGATCCCGCTTGCCTTCGCTGGCTCCGGCCACCTCCCGAACCGGGTTTCGATCGCACAGCCCCTTGCGCACGGCATAGGTGAAGATCACCGAGAGCAGGGCGCGGTACTGTTGCTGGCGTTCGGCTTGGTGGAAAAGTGCTTATCGAGGAATCGCGCCACATGCCGCGGCTTCACGTCCTCAGGCATCCACTCTCGGTCGAATTCGGCCTTGAGGAAGGTGGCCATGCGCCGATATTCCTCGCGCGTGCCCAGAGCATATTTCGGCAGTTTCTGCACCAGCCATTCATCGATGAGCGCCGGCATGTTGTTCGTCGGCTTGGCATCGGCCTCCCGGCTGAACCGCGCCAGCTCCGTGTAGAGCTTGGTTAGCCCCTCCTCGACACGGCACAGTTTGTGCCACTTCCGCTTGATGTCCACGAACCACCAAGATCCGTGCTTCTCATAGACGCGCGAGGGAAGCGGCGAGGCCTTTTTCCGGCGACCGATCATGCTGCCTTCCTATCCGACGCGAGTTCGGGGCCGCGGCGGCGTTGTTGCTTCTGCGCCGGCTGGCTGCCGACACCCATGATGTGGTGGCGCCAGACGCGCACGCTGCCATCGGGACGGCGGTCCGCCGGGATACCGGCCTTGTTGAGCGCCTCCAGCTGCTCGGCGGCGCGCCGGTAGCCGGTGGCCTCGATGATCTCTTCTTTGCTTAGGGTCAGTGATTCCATCCGCTTCTCCCAGTCCTGCCGGGTTGTTTCGATAATAGAGCGCGCTGCTGCTTCCATACTCACTTCATTGGCAGATACGCATGTGGTTGCTAATTATCGATTTTGAATAATTCGGGATAAATGGCGCTTACTACATCTCAAGTATTCGGGAATGCGGCCGTCAACGGATGCATGACTTCCAAGCCGCTCCATGAACTCCCCTACGACCATCCCCTTCGGGAAGAGGCCCGCAACTTCGAAGACTCCGTTCGCGCGATCCGCAAGGCGAAGGGGTTGAAGAACCCAGAGGACTGCGTGCGTGGCACGCCTGAGTACGATGATGTCGAGGAAGCGTTCCTGACGGAGATGCTCTCGTACCTTCCGCCCGCACCTGGTGAAGACAAGCGGCCTTGAATGAGTAGCGCGCGTCATGCGATCAATTCCATCTGCGCACGCTGCCGCTCGATCGCGGACGAGCATGCCGGGTTGAGCCAGACCACTTCGGTGCGCGCGCGGCCGCCGTCGGCCATATGCCGGCGCTCGTGGCGCTCCCAGTCGGGAAACAACTCGTCGTCGTAGAGGCTGCTGGGGTAGCCGGACAGCACTACCATCGCGCTCGAGCGGCGGAGTACTGCGGCCAGTCGGCGATGGTCGTCGTCGGTCATTTCGTGCCGGTACCCGTGCGTCTTCGCCGATCTGCCCTGGATTGCCGACCTGGTGGTGTGCGCATAGGGCGGGTCCGCGTAGATCAGCGTGCCAGGGTTGTCCATGCGGGCGACCACCTCGATCGCGTCTCGGTTCTCCAGCAGTACTCCCTGCAGGCGCCGCGTGAAGGTCGGGATGGCATCGGGCCAGCGCATCCACTCTGCCGACGGCAGGCCGCGGCCGTCGGTTAGTTTCGACCGAAAACCGGTGCGGCACCCGCGCGTGGCGCTGTCGGAGCCGTGGCCGAAGAACGAGCGGACGATCAACTTGTGCGCGCTGTCGATGTCGTCGACGGCCGGCTCATAGGACCAGTCGAATTCCTCGCGCGAGAAAGGTGTAAGCGACACCCGTCGCTGCAGCTCGAGCGCCTTGTCCTGGTCGCGTAGCACGCGGAACACATTCACCACTAAGCCGTCGAGATCGTTGTAGCACTCGGCCGGCACGCGCTCTTTCTGCAGCAGGATGCCGGCGCCACCACCGTACGGCTCAACATAGCAACTGTGCGCCGGGAAGAAGCTCATCACCCACGGCGCCAGGCGGAACTTGCTGCCGTGATACCGGAGGACGGGGCGGGTTACCGTCATGCTACGATGCCCTCCAAAAAATGGAGGGGTGATCGTGAACCTGCGTGACGATAGCCGTGTGATCATCGGCTGCCTTCTGGGTGGCCTCTTTGGCGGCATCGCTATTGCCACCGCATGGAAGTTCACTTTCAAGCCGGAGAAGGATGCTTGGGACATCCTCACGGCATTGGGCACTATTGGCGCTGTGTTCACAGCCCTCGCTATATCCCTTCTTGATGGGAAGCGGAGGCGCCGAGCAGCGGCCGATCAGGCCAATCTGGTTGCTGCGCGTGCCAGTGTGAGCATCTCGGTTGCTATTCGAGAGATTTCCTTCGCGACTGCACTTCTGGACTTCTATGACGATCCCAAGGACAAGTACAGCAATACCTACGACGTCATCAAAGAACACATCCAGTTGGCCCATATTGATCTCACCCACAGCGATCTCGCAGCCCTGGTTGCGCTTCCAAATCGCTGCGCTCACAGGATTGCACGGGCGGGGGCTCTGTTGCGATATGTCGAGCGAGACATGGGGCGAAACGCGTGGCTCTTCGACCGTTCCGCGCACGCGCTTGCGCAGAGTCCGAGCGGCCGGGTTGACCGCATTGAGCATTGGGCAAATGCGGCACATGATGCTGGGAATTTGCTGGCGGTGGCAAACCGAGAATGTGAGGCGGCTTCGGAACTGAGTGCCCCTATGCCGGATGGTCAGGAGGTCTGGGGAGATCTTGATTGAACCGAATGCGGCATGCATCTTCATACAACCTCCGATTGCTGCGACACCGACAGCGCCACAGCCACCGAGCGCACCCACACCGGCGTGGCCGACAGCATGAACGTCTCGCCCGTCTCTGCCAGCAGCAGAGTGGTGCCCATCACCTCGGCGATCGCCTGCGCGGCGTCCGGCGGCACGGCGTTGCCGATGCGCTCGCGCCAGGCCTGATCGCTCAGACCATCCAACTCGAGATATTCCTCGGGCTCGATCAGCGACTGCAGCGCAGCGAGCTCCAGCGTGGTGAACGGGCGGTGCCACGTGCCATCCAGCGCGCGGATGATCGCCACCAGCTTGTCGTTCACCGCGGGGATGCGCGGATCCGCCACCGACCAGCGGCCGTTGTCGTGGCCGGCAGCTGCTGACACTGCACCGCTCGGCTGTTCCCACGCCACAACGCCGTAGTGCCCGCCGGTCAGGTAGTGGTCGCCCGACTCGCGGCGCATGCCTGGGCGCGGGTCGGCCACGGCATATGCGCCCTGGCCGGTGTCGCTGCGCGCGATGACCGTGCCGGCCGGCTCGTCGAAGCCTGTGATCCGGTACTTGCCCTTGCCTTCGAAGCCCGTCGACGCGCGCGGATCCTGCACGCACTGGCCGGTGCCGTGCGCGCTGGTGACCGCGCCGGCAGCGTCAGCCCACGGCACGATGCGGAACTCGTTGTTGTGCTTGGCCGGGCCTGCGTGGCGAGGATCGGCGACGCTGAACGTGCCCTGGCCAGGGTTCGTGCCGGCAGTGATGGCGCCGGATGCTTCTGCCCAGCGCAGCACGCCGTACTGCTGGTATTGCGCAGCGTTCGCCGGGCCGCGCGGATCCGCGATCGAGAACGTCCCATTGCTGGGCAGCGATTCGCCCGCCACCGCGCCGGCGTGCTCTTGCCAGCCAAGCACACCCAGCGCGCCGTTGCGGCGCTCCGGCATGATCAGGTAGTCGCGCAGGTGGCCGTCTTGCACCTCCAGCTTGTTCAGACTGCGCCAGTCGCTACCGGCCTCCACGAATGCCAATCGCACCCAGGTCTTCCACTGCAGCGACGGAACGCGATGCATCGGGCCACCAGGCTGCGCGCCAGGCATCGGCATGCGGCCGAGCACCGTACCGACACCCTGCAGGCGCTTCAGCGGGGGCTCGTACAGGAATGCCGGGACCTTCTCCATGTGCCGCGCGACCAGCAAGAACCGCTTGCGGCTCTGCGCCAGACCGGCCAACTGGCCACAGTCGTGCGTGGTCTCGTTCACGGCATAGCCGTAGTGGCGCAGGATCTGGTTGATCTGGTCGAGCAGATGCCGGCCACGCGTCGCCAGCCGCGGCACGTTCTCGAACACGATCAGCTCGACCGGATCATCCTTCCATGCCTCGCACATCAGCCAGACGCAGCGCAGCGTCAGCTCGTTGAGCGCCTGGTACTTCGGCGTGCGGCTCAGCGCTTCCGACAGCAGGCCGGACGCGCCTTTGCACGGCGACGAGATGAACACGCAGTTCGGGCGCTCGTGTCCCGCTGCGCGCTTGATGTCATTCGGCGTCGCCTCACGCCAGCCCGCCGGCGGCTCTTTGCCGTGGAAGGCGGTGAACATCTCGCGCGTGAAAAGGTCCATCACCGTGCACGGCACGCCCACTAGCTTCTCGAAGTCGCGGGCAGCTGCCGGGTCGACATCGATGCCGCCGATGCACTTCCAGGTGGCGACCATGTTGCCGACCTGCGAAGCGGCCTTCTTGAAACCCTTGGCGCCGCCGCCGAGGCCGCAGCAGAAACCGAATGTCTTGTACTCGCGGCGGATCATGCCTTGTCCTTGTTGTTCGTTGTGAGCGTTGCCAGCAGCTCCGACTCCGGGCCGTGCTTCACCCAGCGCGAGAGCGCCTGCATCGGGTTCTTGGCCGCGCCGGCCTTCAGCGAGTGCGCCAGGCGCTCGATCTGCTGCATGCGAGTGCTCAGCACCAGGTTGCGTTCGCGCGCCACGTCGAGCAGCGATCGCGTCTCGGCCAGCTGCTGACGCAGCTCGGCGTTCTGGCGCTTCAGGTCGGACGAGTCGCGCGCGAGATCGACGACGTCGCCGTTCAGTCGGTCGGCCGCGCGGACCGGGGTGCGTAGGGGCCAGTTCATGGTTACGCCGCTTCCTTCAGCTCTTCGGGCTCGTCGTAGGAGAGGCTCATGTGCACCTCTTGGCCGAGCAGCTGGAGAATGCGCGCGGTGGTCGTCTCGTCGGGGTGTGCCTGCACGCGGAAGTTGATGAAGACGGTGCCGCCCTCTTGGAAGTCGAACGACAGCTTGTTGACCTTGGCGTCGTCGAGTTCGATGTCATCCTCAGCGCGCACGCCGCTCAGGATGGTCAGCTTCTGGTGCTCCCAGTTGCCGTCCCACTTCACCGTGCCCAGCGCCGGATTCTTCAGGTTCGGCAGGTAGCCGGCATCGGTCACCAGGCTGCCCTGCACCGACTCTTCCTTGTGATAGAACGAGGCCTTCAGCGTGGGCGAGAACTGCGCGAGCAGGTCGTTCGATACGCGCGCCTGGAGCTTCAGGTCCACGCCCAGCACGTTGTCGTCGCCGTGCTTCTCGTTGCGCGTGTTGATGTGCAGGATCTTGGTGAGTTGGTTTTCGAGTTCGAGCATGCTGGGCTCCGGTGGTGGGAGGGAAGGGCCGGGAACGCGCCGGCCAAAGGGGGCGTTTAGGCTGCTTGGAACGTGAGCCGCTTGTAGACGGAGCGAGCGCGCGCGACGTCGTCGGCGCAGTACTCAACCACCTCGGGCAGACGGCCGGCCTTGACGTAGTCCCAGACCTTGGAGCCGTCGATGTCGCCCTTGCCTGAGAAGCCGAAGACCTGGCACAGCTTGTCCAGCTTCACCGTGCCGCGCGCGCCGGCCCAGCGCGTCATCGTGTCGAACACGGTCTCATCCCACGGCTTCGCGTGGAAGGGAATGAACGCTGGCGGGCGCTCGCCGAAGACCACCGCGCGCTGGAAGATGAAGCGCAGATCGAACTCAGTCACGTAGTGCCCGACGAAGCACGGCGGACGATTGCGGCTCGGATCGTAGTTCTCGTTCAGGTACTTGAAGAACGCCTGCAGCACGGTCCTCTCTTGCGCCACCACGGCGTCGACGGTCGGCTCCGACGCATGGAACGTGGCGGGCGGGTAATCGTCGAACGCGACGCTGATCACAGCCAGGTGGCCGAGGGCGCCATCGAACGACGTCTTGCGCCAGGCTTCTTCGACGGCAGCCGGCTTGCTTTCGGCTTCCCACTTGGCGATGGTCTCCGCGCTCTTATAGTTGCCGGGCGGCGTGATGTCCTTGGCAATGGCTGCGCGCACGGCGGGGTGCTGCGCGGGGATGGTCTCGATGTCGATGGTGATGATCATGGTTCTAATCCGCTGACTTGAGGGGAAGGGTTACGCCGCTTCGGCGTGGGGTTCGAGTTCGGCCTTGCGCTTGTCGTAGGACGCTTTGATGTCGTTGCGCTGGACTGCAGTAGCCTTGGGCCAGAGCGTGCCGAAGACGGTCTTCAATTCGTCCAGGTTGGCGCACTCACGCAACGTCAGGAGTGCGTCATCGAGGTCGACGGTGTCCTGGGGCAGCGCGGCATCTGCGGACGGCTCCGGCAGCTCGACACCGCTTTCCAGCCACTCAACGAGCACCTTCCCTGTTTCCTCGCTGATAGGCTTGGCGTCGCCGCGGAACAGGCCCGTTCGGTCCTTGGATGCATTGGCGTAGTGACCGTCGTGCACGATGTCGAGGACCACGGTGAACTCGTATTCGAAGCCGTCGCGCTGCTCGGTCTTCATCCCGAGCTTCGCCACCTTCTTGCGGCCGTTCTCTTCCACCTGCGCGGTCTCGGTCTTGCTGCGGCCTGTCGCGATGATGTGCATGCGGGACTGCAGCATGGCGTCGATGAAAGCGCGGTGGCGGGGCGTCAGCTCGTTCCAGGCGCTCCACGAGTTGCCGCGGAACTTTGCCGATGCGACCTGATCGACCAGCTCCAAGATGCCGCCGGAACCGCTCCACTCGTGTGTGGTGGAGTCGACGATCAGCACGTCATATCCTGCTTTCTCGGCTTCGCGGATGGCGGCGATGTAGCGCTCCGGGGTGAACGGCGGTGCGAGTTCCATCACATCGAAGTCGGCGACGTGGCTGTAGAGCGACGCGCTACCGTTCTCGGTGTCGATGCATGCGACGCGTCCGCCCAGGCCACGCGCGATCATCAGCGCGCCGAGCGTCTTACCCGAGCCCGAGGGGCCGGTCAGTGCCAGGCGAAGCTTCGCCTTCTTCCGCACTGCTTTCGTGAATGCCATGATTGGTCTCCTGGTTGGATTGGGTGGGAGCTGCCTCTGCCTCTTCTTGCTGGCCGAGGGACTGCCAGTACTGGATGCCGCCGTCGTCCATGTCAGCCTCCTGCAGCGAGCGCGACGGTGAGCCACCACACGATGCCGGCGGCCAGGCCGAAGCCGATGGCACCGGCCCATTGCTTGCCGCTCGAGCACTTCGCGACCGCCAGCAGTGCGTTTGAGCGAGGGTCGTAGATCACGCCAGCAGCTCCTTCGCGGCCATCACCGTGGCGTAACCGACGGCAAGCCAGAAGGCCACGGCCAGCGCGCGGTTGTTGCGGTCGATGCGGGCGCGATCCATCAGAGCGGGCTCGCGACGGACTCGGCCGGCGTGTACTCGATGGCCTGCAGCGACTGGATCTGCTCGTTGATTTCCTTGATGCGCTTCGCCAGTTGCGCGCGGATCTTGTCGCGCTGGCGCTCGAGCATCCGGATCTGCTCGGTGATGCCGTCGGCTACTAACTTCGAGAGGGCCACATGTCTCAAAACGATCTGGTGATCGACAACCAGGCCGGGGCGTCGTTTCGCGCCGACCTGAATGGCGCGCTACAAGCGCAGGCGTCGCAACAGTCCGGCTCGTCGGCGCCCACAACGACCTATCCCTACCAGTTCTGGGCGGACACGGGCGCGGGCCTCATGCGCATGCGCAACGCCGGGAACACCGCTTGGGTGACCATCGGGCTGTTGGGCGTGCAGAACTTCGGGCACCTACTGCCCGGCTCGATCGTCTTCCATTCGAAGAGCGCGGCGCCCTCGGGCTTCCTGAAGGCGAACGGTGGTGCCGTGTCGCGCAACACCTTCGCGGACCTGTTCGCGGAGATCGGCACGACGTTCGGCGCCGGGGACGGCTCGACCACCTTCAACCTCCCCGAGCTGCGGGGCGAGTTCCTGCGCGGGTGGGACGATGGCCGCGGTGCCGACTCGGGCCGCACGTTCGGCAGCTGGCAGGACATGCAGCTGCGCGACCACAACCATCTGTTGCCGCTCGCGATGGACGGTAGTGGCGTCTACCCGCTGTATGCGAGCGGCGCAGGCGTGTCGCCTCTGTACGGCACCGCCGTGCTCAGCGCGACGTTCCGCACCGCAGCTGTCGGCACTACCGCTTCCGGCTCTGTTGGCTCGGCGCTCTCCGGCGGCGTGCAGGGGTTTGTGGGTGCCGGCAGCGAAATCCGGCCGCGCAACGTTGGCCTGCTGGCCTGCATCAAGTACTGAGGAACCCATGGAAATCTTCAACTATCACCCCGCCACGGGCGAGTTCCTGTGCAACGGCCTGGCCGACGAGAACCCTCTCGACAAAGACGATCCGATCGTGTCGGGCTGGGCTACGCCGACCCCGCCGCCGGCGCGCACCGAGCGCGCGGTACCGATCTACCGTGACGCCGCCGGCCACGCGCCGCAGAACTGGCCGGAAGGCAGTTGGACGCTGGCGCCCGACTATCGCGCCGTGCCGCTGTATCGCACGGCCGACGGCTCGCTGTTCCAGCTGGGCGCCGAGTATTCCGGCCTGGGCGATCTACCGCCGTTCCTGACCGACGGGCCGCCGCCGTCGCCCGCGCACAAGTGGGTGGACGAGGAATGGACTCTCGACGTTGCGCTCGAGACGGAGCAGCTGGCCGCCGCCGCGCGCGCCCAGCGCGATGCCCTGCTGGTCGAGGCGGATGGCCGGATCGCGCCGCTGATGGATGGCTTCGTGCTCGGCGAGCTGGAGCCGGCGGACGAGACGCTGCTGAAGGCGCTGAGCCAGTACCGCAAGGCCCTGCGCGCGCTGACGGCGCAGGCCGGCTTCCCGCGCGACACCGTCTGGCCGGTGAAGCCCTGACCCATGGCGAGGATGTCTCAGGCGCAGCGAGAGCGCGCGGCGGTGCAGATGATGCAGCGTCGCGCGGCACAGGGGCTCGCACAGTTGAACGCCGAGGGCTCGATGTCCCTCGACTTCGTGAATCAGCTCTACAAGATCTGGAACGGCACCATGCTCGGTAACGCACCCCTCTCTGATGTCGTCGCTTTCACTCGCGCGTCGGCCGGCTGGAGTTTCAGCGCCGGCGGCTTGCTGGTGCAGTCGGCCGCCAACGCCCCGCGCTTCGACTATGACCCGATCACGCTTGCCGCGCGCGGGCTGTTGATGGAAGAGCAGCGGACGAACGCGATTCGCAATAACACCATGGCCGGTGCCGTGGCTGGCTCGCCCGGAACGCTGCCGACCAACTGGAACACTGCTGGCCTGTTGGGCCTGACGCGAACGATCCTTGGCACGGTTGTCGAGGATGGTATGGCGTGCATCGACATCCGTTGGCAAGGGACCACAGGCGACACAATCGGCGCGTTCTATCCGGACAACGCGAACGCTGCGGCCATCAACGGCCAGTCCTGGGCAGTATCCGGCTTCATGCGGTTGATCGCGGGCTCTCTCAGTGGAATCGGCGTCAAGTACGGGCTCTATCAGCACAACTCGGGCGGATCGTTCCTAGGGACCGTCGACGGCCCGCTGTTCACCGTCCCTACAACGGGGACCGTTGGACAGGCCGGGCAGGGGACCGTGCGCGTGACGAATCGCTCGGACATTGGCTTCGTGCGTCATGGTACCGTGTTCACATATTCCAGCGGGCTCGCCGTTGATTTCACGCTGAGGATTGGCTTGCTCCTATTGGAGCAGGCCGCGTCCGTGGGGTCCCCGATAGCGACAGCTGGCGTCGCCACGACGCGCGCCGCCGACAGTGCGATCAGCACCGTTCTCTCGGCGGTCGGCATCAACCCTGCCAGTTGCACGGTCATTGCTGAATTCATCGTGCCTCCGCTAGTCAGCGGGAAATGGCCGGGGCTCTTCCAGTTCGACGCTGGAACTTCGGCAAATCGAGCTGGGCTATTCGTGAACAACACCAATGGTCGCCTGACTTTCCAGCCGCGTACGGCAGGCGTCGATGGTCCGGGCCTGAGCTATTTCCCGGTGCTCCCTGCAGCCGGCTCGTTTGCAAAGGTCGCAATGCGTCTGAGTGCTACCGATGTGGCGATGTCCGTCAACGGTGCGGCCACTTCGTCGATCGCCTACACGCCTGTGCCGGGCCTGTCCCGGTTGGTGCTCGGGAAGTTTGATGACGCGCTCGGCTCGTGTATGCGTCGACTCACCATCCTGCCAACGCCGGGGGCCGATGCTGCCCTGCCGTCCTTGTCCATCTGAGGTGCCCATGTTCCACGACTACTACCTGCGCGGCCCCGACCGCGACACCACGCGAGCCGCGCTGCTGGCAGCTGGCCTGACGATCGAGATCGAGGACGAGGACGACGAGCCGCGCCGCGTCCCGGCCGAGGGCGTCAACCTGTCGACCATCGGCAGGATCTACGAGGGTGGCGAGTGGGATGCCGAGGGCAACGTGGTCACGCCGCCGACGGCGCTGCCCGGCTGGCATGTGAATCTGCGGCTGGAGCGGCCACTGACCGTCGGCGAGCAGGCAGCGCTGGCCGGATTCGTTGTTACCCCTGTGCCGGGGACGCCATATCGGGTGTGGGCGTAGCTTCTTCCTTTCGCCCTGCGGTTCGGGCCAGTTCGAGCATTTCCAGCTTTGGGGGAATGCCGTCCCTTGTGAGTTCCTCAACGGGGCCCTCAGTCGCAACAAAGATGGGGTGGCGTTTGTTGAAGACCTTTATATAGGCAATAGCTAGCCACATCATTACAGCGTTGCATTCAGGCGGATGGCGCCCGTTCAATGACTGAAGGGATTGAGAGCACTCGACCAAGAGAAGAAAAGTCATGTCGGGGTTGTAGTCAAGCAACTCGTCCGCGTCACGGTCGGCGTGCTTTAGATAATTCGCCGGGTGGTTCAGTACGTCCGCAATTTCGGTTTGCTCGGCTTTGGATTTCCCGAGTGACACCAGCGCGTCGCGGGCACCTACGAACCCCGTTTGCCGATGTTTGTTCAGCTTGCGCAGGATGTGGTAGGCCGCTGACGCAAGGGTGTGGACCGCGAGGATGTCTCTATCGTGAAACCACAAATCGATTGCCATCACGAGCTGCCGCTCAGCCGCTTCCGCCTTGGTTACCGTAATCCTCTCGGAGTGCAACTTCGGTGTGGATTTTTTGTGCTCGTTCACTCCATATCTCCCATCCATTTGTCTGCGGTTGATCCGGGCCCGTTACATCGCAATTCTAACTAGCCTTCAATCGCTTTCTTCATTCCGCTGTTAGGGCGGTTTTTTTCATTTCCGGGGATCCATATGTCCGAACCAATCAGCGGCAGTGCCGCAGCGGGCGCGGCGGGCGCCGCCGCATTCAAGGCCATCGGTGGCACCGCCGGCGTGGCCGCAGGCGCGAGTGGCCTGGCGACCATCGTCGTCATGATCATGATGCGCCCGCGCAGCACGGCGGAATGGGCCGTCGCCCTCATCTCGACCGTGGTGTCGAGCGTCGGCGGCGGGGCGGCGGTGGTCCAGCACTTTGGCCTGCATGCCTGGACTGGCGACTACATTGGCCTGGTGGCGCTGTTCGGCCTCGTCTTCGGCTGCGGGCTGCCGGGCTGGGCGGTGGTACGTTGGCTGTTCAACTTCATTGAGCGTCGGCGCGACAAGGATCTGGCCGAGGTGGTCGATGACGTGCGCGACGCAGTAGCGGGGGGAAAGCATGGCTGACATGGACACTCCGAACATCAGGCCATTCCTCGACACCCTCGCCGTGTCCGAGCTGGGCCGCAGGCTGCTGGCCAAGTCCGACAACGGCTACAACGTGCTGGTGGGCAGCACGCCGGCGGCGCCGATGCTGTTCAGCAGCTACGGGGATCACCCGCGCCGCCTGGTGCAGATCCGTCCAGGGCTGTCCTCGACGGCGGCCGGCAGGTACCAGCTGCTGGCGCGGTACTTCGATCCGTACAAGAAGCTGCTAGGCTTGCGGGACTTCAGCCCGGCGTCGCAGGATCGCATCGCCGTGCAGCAGATTCGCGAGCGCCTGGCGCTGCAGCTGATCGCTACCGGCCGCTTCGACGAGGCAGTGTCGCGCGTGCGGAACATCTGGGCCAGCCTGCCGGGCGCGGGTTATGGCCAGAACGAGCACTCGCTCGACTATCTGCGCGGAGTGTATGTCCAGGCGGGCGGGGTGCTGGCATGAGCGTGCAAACGAAAGTCCTATGTGCCGTAGCGGCGATCGCGCTGGCGCTGGCCGGCGGGGCGGTCTGGGTCTACAGAGGCGAGCGCGACACGGCGCGCGCTGAGCTGGCGGAGGTGCGTCTTGATGCGGCACGCGCCCAGGTCAAGGCAGTGGACGACGCGCGCATCGAGGAACAACGCCGCACCGCGGCACAAACGGAGATTGCCAATGCTGCGACGAAGGATCTGGAGAGCGCGCGCGCTGACGCTGCTGCTGCCAACGATGTTTCTAGCCGCGTGCGCCAGCGGGTCGCCGAGCTACTCGCCGCCAGTCGCGCCACCGGCAATTCCGCCGCTGCCGGCGCAGGCTCGGCAGCCGACTATCCCCTCGGAGTGCTTGCCGACGTGCTCAGCCGGGCTGACCAGCGCGCGGGAATCCTGGCTGGGTACGCTGACGCCGCCCGGATCGCAGGGCAGGCCTGCGAGCGCGCCTATGACTCGCTGAGAGCGACACTACAGCTGGCGCACTAAGTTGGGTTGCCCTTGAGAGCGTGGTGCCGTGATGGATTGCCGTGGCGGCACTTTTTCGCTTGCCAGGAGGGCGGTCATCGTCATCATCAGGCAACGGTTCGGCTAGTTGTGTCGTCAGCGATCTCTCGGACTCTATGCCCATCGGTGTTTGATCTTTCTAGATCAAACGCTTTCCGGACCATCATGGAAAGGTTGACCTCCGGAATCAAGATGCTTCCCCAATATGATCGCGATGTGATGCTCGCAAGCATTTCTCTGATTGCAGCTAGGAGGGGGCGTACGCCGCGCTCCTGAGCGAAGCGAATCTTCTCGTCTTCTGAGGTCTCATCCGCTTCAAATAGCACAAAGAGACCGGATGCCTGAATTGAAAATTGATATGGGAACTGACTCTCGCTTTTCGGTTTCCCCTCAATCAGCAAGTCGACATCGATCGGGATATGATGCTCGTCGAAACCCTTCCCCGCATCTTCCATTTCAAGAATGCGCGCGCTGAATCCAAAGTGAATGTCCGCGCCTTCGAAGTCATTGGCGAGAGGTGCTCGATGACGTCCGCCCTCATACGCCTCGCGGTCAAACTCATCAGAAAGTTCGACGCTTACCTTATCAAAGGCTAATTCCTTCAGGCGTAATTTCATACAATTTCCTACGTGTGACAGAGACTCGCTGCTTACGGAACTGTGCGCTCCACACAGAGCGTTGACTTGATTCTCCGCGGTTCTGCGCTGTTGGTTGAGCTAGGTGGCGGATGCGATCACTAGTCTTTTCCTCAGCAGCAACCGGCTGGTGCGACACACTGGCGCTTGCCTCCAGGCCTTCGACAGGTAAGTCAATTTCATAGCGGGCCGCTAACTTCTGTACAGCAATGTCACTCTGAGTGACAAGATACAAAAGTCGGGCTGTTGGGGCGGAGGGAACAAGATCATCGTTCTCGTACTTCGAGAATGCTGTCGGTCCGACGCCTAGCAACTCTCCCGCTTGCCGCTGGTTAAGCCCCCATTTTTTCCGCCAATTTCTGAGTGCTAGAGTCGACGGAATTCGAAGGGCCGCAGATCGTGCGGCAACCACCGCTCGCTTATTCGTCTTCGACTGCTCATCATCGACGAATTCGAGGCCGCAGGTTTGGCACTCAGTTGCAAGGCTGCAGTATGCGAGCGCCTTGCCCTCAAACTCAAACGACGCGTGCTGCCGCAGTTCTCGAAGGGCGTGTTCGCCACACGCGGGGCATTCGTGCTGTTTCATGTTTGTCCTAATAAATTGCTGGATGACATGACACGACTAGCAATAGTTTACCGGTTGGACCCAGGCCAAATTTTAGATAAACGTCTTTATACTGCCCCTCGTTTCCAGTCTCGCATTGCTTCACGACGTATGCGTCGCAGGGACACCACCACTTCGAGCCAGTCTGACACCAGGCGGAGTTCACATACTCACCAGAGACTAGTCCAAGTAACTCCCGATGAACGTCTGTTACCGTCCACAAAAGCTCTGCAGCCACGTCCTCTCTGCATTTTCGAGTGGCCAAAACAAGATCTCTAGGTGACTTAATTGACTCTTGTAAGGCCGCGAGCTTGTAGATGGGGGTGTGTCCAAGGGCACGCTGCGCATCGGTAACCGGCGCAACCGTGGGTTGCTCTGGCCAGTAATTTACCACAGTGGTAAGTTGCGGGGGTATTTTGGTGGTTGTCATGGGCGTGCGCAAGGGGTGCCGCAATGTTACACCACGTTACAAGTTGGGGGGCTACGCCCGCGGCGCCGCCTCCGCAACCATCAGCTCCGGCGGGTAGGGCCGCATGAAGCTGCGCTCCCGCTCCGGATATCGGCAGGTCAGCCAGTCATCCCACTCCGAGCGGGGCACAATCACGATCATCCGTTTTTCCTTGCCAGGGGCGTGGAAGCGGTTCATCAGCGGGTGCTTGTCCGAATAGATGGTCAGCATGGTGAAGCTGAACAGCTGGCTGCCGCCTTCTTCGACCCAGTCGCGCCACAGGCCGGCGATCGCAAACTCGGGCTCGTCTGCCGAAAATCGAGCGAAATCCGTCTAACTTGCCCCGGATTCCACCCGGAAAGCCGCATGCCGTCATGCCAAAAATTTAAGCAGATAGTTAGACGAAATCGCCTAACCCATTGATCCGTAATGTTTGCGTATAGAAATGGGGTGCAGGTGGTCGGAGGTTCAAATCCTCTCGCCCCGACCAGTATCAAAAAAACCCGCTAGATTAACGTCTAGCGGGTTTTTTCTTTTCTGCGCAGGGCAGCGATTTCCAGCGGCTTATTTGGATGACATCCAATATCACGCGGCAGGAAGGTGAAGGCGGACCTTGGAAACCGGGACGTCGCGCTGCTTGATTAGCCCTCGGTGGTCGCACGGTCGGCATGCGCGCCTGCCACCTGCAGGGCTCGATGTCCGGTCGCGAATATCCGGCATGCACGTCGGATGCGTTGGATGGAGTGTGCGCAGCCCTGGGGCTCGGTATGCCGGATGCAGAGAGATCGTGGCCCGCCCTCGGCGCGGCGCGAACGCGTTCCGCTTTGGTGGACTTGCGATCTGCGGGGTGGAGCTTCATGCCGCTGGCTGCCCGAAGCGAGTCTCCGATACCGTTTGCACATGCTACGATGGTCTTGAACGACCGGAGAAGGCAATGGATCTCCAAGGCTTCACTTACTACAGGGATCACTGGTATGACGCGGCCGCGACGTCGCTGGGAATCGGCGGGCCATGGCAGGGCGAAGTGACGATCTGCGCGAAAGCGCCCGATGGCACCGCGGTGAAGATATTCGAGCATGAACGCGTGCCCGGGCAGTACTTCTCCGAAGGCGAAGCGTGGCACCACGCGCGCGACTACGCCGAGAAGCTGATCGACGAAGGCCGGGCAGATCCCGGTGCCGGCGACCTGGCTGGCAGCGTCAAGGCCGGCAATCCCTGAGATCGTCCCGGGAGCCGCCTGTGTCTGGCTGCTGGACGCCCGCGGGCTGGCCAACGGCGCATAGGGCGATCGTCAGGCGATCGTCAGGCGACCGTCAAGCGATCGTCATCGTCGTGCTCGATTGTGAAATGCCGGCAGCCGGGACAGGATCACCCCCTGACGCTCCTGGGGTCGTGGCCGTAGCTGTTGCGCATGCGGATCTGGCCGTCCTGGCCGTGTACCAGCAATTCCACTTTGTCTCGCTTTGCGATCTCGGTGGCCGCATCCACGGCTTCTTCCTGGCTGAGGAAGTGCGCTCTTTCGCCCTTTGCCCCCTCATGGACCACGTCCCATCCGTCGGCATGCGGGATGACATGTACGTTGCGTTGCGGCTTTGAATCCATGGCAGTCTCCCAGTGCGGTACTGCCGTTGTAGGCGATACCTGGCAAGAGCGATAGTAGGCCGCACCCGACAACGGCACCAGCACAGGTGGCTAACAAGCCTGGAACGGGCGCCTGCGTGCCAGCGCACCGGAAAAGAAAAGCCGCCGGGCCCTCGCAAGCCCGGTGGCGTCAACAGCGTGCCGGGATTGGCTGACACCCGGCATCAGTTCATTGTGCTTCGCAGCATCTAGTGGGCGGAATCGGGTGTAACCCTTCTTTCGCCGCGGCGGAGCGTGCCGGTCAGTGCCTCGACGGGGCGCACTGTTCGGGGGACCAGCCCAGCACGCGCCTGGCCTTGTCGTTGCTGACTTCCGGGTTGTCTTCGGTGATGTTGAAGATGCCGCCCGGCGACTGCCGCAGCGCCAGCAGCGCCGCGCTGGCCGCCGCTGCGACGTGTAGCGGACTGGTACCCCATGGTTCTCCGGCGCCCGTGCCGGGCCCGTAGAGCTGGCCGTAGCGCAGCACCGTGCCGGTGAGGCCGGACGCCTCCAGCACGTGCTTTTCGAGCGCTGCGACGCCGCGCACGCTGATGCGCCGGTTGCCTTGCGCGTCGGTGTCGAGCGGATGGTCTTCGCCGCAGGGGCGGGTGCCGGGCCGGTAGGCCCACGCAATGCTTTGCGCGACCAGGCTGCTGCTGCCGGCTGCCCTGGCCGCCGCCACGAGGTTGCGGGTGCCTTCATCGCGGATGCGCGCGTTGTTGACCACGGCCTGCGCCATCTGCGATGGATCGAGACCGCGCGGCAGGTCGGTGAGCTGGTGGATCACGCCGGCGGGGCGGATGCGCTTGAACGCTGCGCTCAGCGCCGCCGCGTCGAAGACATCGACGATCACCGGGATCACACCGGCCGCTTCAAGTGCCTTGGCGCGGTCCGCGCGCCGCGTGCTGCCATGGACGATGTATCCGGCTTCGAGCAGCAGTGGCGCGAGTACGGTGCCGATGACGCCCGTGGCGCCAGCCAGGAATACGCTTTGGGTCATGGAGATGCTCCAGGGATGGGTCTTGCTGCAGGAGCATAGGAGTGATATTGGTCTGGAGAAAGATCCATTCTCGGGATTTTTAACTGTACCAATTCAAACCAAGGGGGGAGCTCTTGCGACACGCGAAAGACATCGAGCTGGCAATCGCGGCGCGTCCCGAGGGTGCGTCGCTGCAGCGCTGGCTGTACACCGAGATCAGCAGCGCGATCCTGGCGGGCAGGCTCGCACCCGGTGCGCGGCTGCCGCCCACGCGTGACATCGCGAGCCGCTACGGCGTGTCGCGCGGCACGGTGATCGGCGTGTTCGCGCAGTTGGCCGCAGAGGGCTATCTGTCGGCCCGGGTCGGCAGGGGCAGCTTCGTTGCGGCCGAG
This sequence comes from Cupriavidus sp. 05T41, assembly GCF_056396525.1. NCBI lineage: Bacteria > Pseudomonadati > Pseudomonadota > Betaproteobacteria > Burkholderiales > Burkholderiaceae > Cupriavidus > Cupriavidus sp. 05T41. The sequence continues at coordinate 76,267 of NZ_JBFTLQ010000007.1, read as the reverse complement.
CTGCCCGAGCGGCGCCCGGCGCCGGCCGTGCGCGCGGACGACCTGCGCCGCCGCTCGGGCGGTGCCGGTGCGCCGGCATCGTCCGCGCCGCTGCCCGCCGCATTGTCGATGCGCGGCGAACGGCTTGCGCGCAGCCCGTTTCGCGTGGAGGGGCGTGCGCTGCAGGCGCCCGCGTTCCGGCTGAGTCAACCCGATCTCCGCGCTTTTCCGTCCGAGATCTGGGCGCGCATTGCCGCCAAACGCGCGCGCCAGGGGCACGGTGCGCTGCTGGGCGATGGCGAAGCACAGGGCTATCGGCCGCTGCGCGAGGCCATCGCCGACAATCTGCGCGTTGCCCGGGGGATTGCCTGTACCGCCGACAATATCCTGATGGTGGGCAGCGTCCAGCAGGTGCTCGACCTCGCCGCCCGGCTGCTGCTCGACCCCGGCGACGCGGTGTGGATGGAGGACCCGGGATATCCCGGCGCGCGCATGGTGCTGGAGGCTGCGGGCGCGGCCGTGGCCGGCATACCGGTCGACGCGGGCGGCCTGGATGTCGCCGCCGGCCGGGCAAGCGCGCCTGGTGCCCGCATGGCCTATGTGACCGCGGGCCGGCAGGCGCCGCTCGGGCCGCCGCTCGCGCTCGAGCGGCGCCTGGCGCTGCTCGCCTGGGCAGGCGCGGCCGGAGCGATCGTCATCGAAGACGACTACGACAGCGAGTACCGTTTCGAAGGCCCGCCGCTGGCGGCATTGAAGAGCCTCGACCAGGCCGGCTCCGTGATCTACTGCGGCACCTTCAGCAAGCTCCTGTTTCCGGCGTTGCGCATCGCCTATGCGGTGCTGCCCGATCACCTCGTCGCGCCGTTTGCGCGTGCGCTGTCGCTGACCGCGCGGCATATTCCCTTGGAGCCGCAGGCCACGCTCCACGCGTTTATCGCGGACGGGCATTTCGGGCGGCACATGCGGCGCATGCGCTTGCTGTACGGCGAACGCGCGCAGGCGCTGCGCATCGCGGCCGACCGCCACCTGCATGGCGCGCTGCATCTGCCCGCGATCCTGGCGGGCCTCGATGCGCCCGCGTTCCTTCCGCCCGGCACCGATGACGCGATGGTGGCGCGGCTGGCCGCCGAAGCCGGCCTCGAAGTGCGTCCGATGTCGTACTACGCGGTCGAGCGGCCCGCGCCGCCGGGCCTGGTCCTGGGGTTCGCCTCGGTCGATGCCGCGAAGATCCACGCCGGCGCGCGCACGCTTGCGGCGGTGCTGGCGCGCATGAAGCCGGGCCGGACGTAGTGCCGCGACGCGACGGCCCGCCCCCCCCACGCTATCGCGAGAACCCGTCGAAGATCAGTTGCCGCAGCCACTGGTTTCCCGGCTCGCGATTGTTCTTCGCATGCCATAGCACATTGATCACGATGTCCGGGATCTTGACCGGGCTGGGCGCGGTTTCCAGCCCGAACGGCTGCAAGGTGCGGTTCGCGTAGGCTTCGGGCACCACCGCCACCATATCGCTCGTCTGCAGGATATGGCCGAGCGCGACGAAGTGCGGTACGCGCAGGCGCAGCTTGCGCGCCACCCCCGCGCGCTGGATGACTTCGTCGACCACGCCGTGGCCGGTCCCGTCGGCCACGATGGCCACGTGCTCCGCGTGGCTGAACGCGCGCAGCGACATGCCTTCGCGCGCGAGCGGATGACCTCGGCGGAACAGGCAGACATAGCGCTGCCGGAACAGGCGCCGCTGGAAGAAGCCGGCCTTCAGGTCCGGCAGGAAGCCGATCGCCAGGTCGACTCGGCCGCTTTCCATTTCCTCGCGCAGATTGACCGTGTGATTGCGCACGGTGCTGATGGTGACGCCGGGCGCGACAGCGGACAGCGTCTTCATCAGTTCGGGCAGGAAATAGATCTCGCCGATGTCGGTCATCGCCAGCGTGAACGCGCGCGTGCTCGAGGCGGGATTGAACGTGGTCCTTGCATTGAGCGTCTGGTGGATGGCGGCGAGCGCGTCGCTGATCGGTCCGGCCAGGCTCTCCGCATAGGGCGTGGGCACCATGCCCCTGGACGTGCGCAGGAACAGTTCGTCGCCCAGCAGCTTGCGCAGGCGGTTCAGGGCATTGCTGATGGCGGGCTGGGAGGTGCCGAGCGAATCCGCCACCGCCGATACCCGGCGCGCCTGCAGCAGTTCGTTGAAGACCACCAGCAGGTTCAGGTCGATTTCCCGCAGGTCCATGGGTGTGTGTTGGGGTGTGGGTGGGTGGGTGTGTTTCAGTCTTATCACTGCAGGTGATATCGCATATCACCTTTCTTCCATTTATTAATATTACCAGCGGCGGCAAGATACCCACAAACAACGCGACCCCACCATGGAGACAAAGCGATGAGCGAGCAACCTCTCGTATTCAGCAAGGCGGGATGGCAGGACGACGGCTCGAGCCGCGTGCCGTTCCAGGCCTATACCGACGACGCCATCTACCAGCGCGAACTCGAGCGCTTTTTTTACTCGGGCCACTGGTGCTATGTCGGGCTCGAGGCCGAGATCCCGGCGGCGGGCGACTTCAAGCGCACGGTGATCGGCGAGAGGTCGGTGATAGTGAGCCGCACCGCGGACGGCGAAGTCCATGTGGTGGAGAACGTCTGCGCGCATCGCGGCGTGCAGTTCTGTCGCGAGAAGTTCGGCAACCGGAAGGACTTCACGTGCCCGTATCACCAGTGGAACTACGATCTGAAGGGCAACCTGGTCGGCGTGCCGTTCCGGCGCGGGGTGCGGCTCGACGGCAAGGTCAACGGTGGCATGCCGCCCGACTTCGATCCGAAGCAGCACGGCCTGACCAGGCTCAGCGTGGCGCGCCGCAACGGGGTGATCTTCGCCTCGTTCGATCACGACATGCCCACGCTGGAGGCGTATCTCGGCCCGACGATCCTCGCGTACTTCGATCGCGTCTTCGATGGCCGCAAGCTGACCATCCTCGGGTACAGCCGCCAGCGGATTCCGGGCAACTGGAAGCTGATGCAGGAGAACATCAAGGATCCCTACCACCCCGGGCTGCTGCACACGTGGTTCGTCACGTTCGGGCTCTGGCGCGCCGACAACCGGTCCCAGCTGAAAATGGACGAGCATTTCCGGCATGCCGCGATGATCTCCACGCGCGGCAGCGCCGGCAAGAGCGACGTCACGGCGGGCGTGTCGAGTTTCAAGGAGCAGATGAGCCTGCACGACGACCGCTTCCTCGACGTCGTGCATGAAGCATGGTGGGGCGCGCCGACGGCGGTCATGATGACCCTGTTTCCCAGCCTGATCGTGCAGCAACAGGTCAACTCGGTATCCACGCGGCATATTCAGCCCGCCGGGCACGGCGCATTCAACTTCGTCTGGACCCATTTCGGTTTCGAGCACGACGACGCCGAGATGACGCGCCGCCGCCTGCGGCAAGCCAACCTGTTCGGTCCCGCCGGCTTTGTGTCGGCCGACGACGGCGAGGTCATCGAGTTCTCGCAGGAGGGCTTCGAGCAGAAGCCGCAGCAGCACACATTGGCGGAACTGGGCGGCCGGGAGATCGGAGATACGGAGCACATGGTGACCGAAACGCTGATCCGCGGCATGTACGACTACTGGCGCCGCGTGATGGAGGCCTGAACCATGCTCGACTTCGAAACCTATGCCAAGGTACTGGCGCTCTATGCGGACTACGCCGCGGCCCTCGACAGCAATACGTGGGAAGCCTGGCCGGAGTTCTTTACCGAGGATTGCGTGTACAAGCTCCAGCCGCGCGAGAACCACGAGCGAGGCCTGCCGCTGGCCACGCTGTCGTTCGAGAGCCGCGGCATGCTCAAGGATCGTATCTATGGGGCCACCGAGACCATCTTCCATGATCCGTACTACCAGCGGCACGTCGTCGGCATGCCGCGCATCCTCAAGGCTGACGCGCAGCGGATCGAGTCGGAGGCCAACTATGCGGTGTTCCGCACCAAGCCGGACGGCTTGTCGACGGTGTTCAACGTAGGCCGCTATATCGATGTGATCCGCCTGACCGGCGCGGGGCTGAAGTTCGAATCGCGGCTGTGCGTGTTCGACAGCGAGATGATCCCCAACTCGATCATCTATCCGATCTGAGCTGGCGGGCCGGGAAGCGAGGGCCCGCCGCCATCCCGGAGCCTGCATGCGGGCTCCGTGTATTCACTCTGTGTATTCATCCTGAGGGAGACATTCAATGACCCAGTGGTATGCCGTCGGCTCTCCCGACGATTTCGTCGAAGGCGAACCCGTTGCCGTAGTGGCGGGGCAGCAGCCTGTCGCCGTGTTCCGCCTGGCGCAGGGCCTGTTCGCCATCCATGACCTCTGCACGCACGGCCACGCGCGGCTGTCGGAGGGCTTCGTCGATGGGGATTGCGTCGAGTGCCCGCTGCACCAGGGCCTGGTCGACATCCGTACCGGTGCGCCGCGCTGCGCGCCGATCACCGAAGCGGTGCGCACCTACCCGGTGCGCGTCAACGAGGGGAGCGTCGAGATCCATGTCGAATGAAGCGATGGTGATCGTGGGCGCCGGGCACGCGGCGCGGCGCGCGGCGGAGTCGTTGCGGCAGATCTCGCCCGGCGTGCGCGTGCTGATGCTCGGCGACGAGCCGGAACTGCCGTATGACCGCCCGTTGTTGTCCAAGGATGCGCTGACCAGCGACGCTGGCGAGCAGCGGGCCTTCATCCGTGCGGCGGACTGGTATGTGCAGCAGCGCATCGAAATGCGGCTCGGCGTGCGTGTGCAGGCGATCGACCGCGCCGCGCGCGAAGTGCGGCTCGACGACGGCTCGCGGATCGGCTACGCGCGCCTGCTGCTGGCGACGGGGTCGCGCGTCAGGCGTTTTTCCGGCCCCGTGGCCGGCGATGCGCCGGTGCACTACGTGCGCACGGTTGCGGACGCGCGCGGATTGCGCGCGGCGCTGGCGGCGGGGCGGCGGATTGTCGTCCTGGGCGGCGGCTTCATCGGACTCGAAGTGGCCGCGGCGGCCGTGTCGCGCGGCTGCAAGGTAACGCTGGTCGAGCCGGCCGGCCGCTTGCTGCAGCGCTCGATGCCGCCGCAGGTGAGCGCCTTCATGCTTGCCCTGCATGCGGCGCGCGGGGTGGAGATGCGCGTGGCAACGCAGGCGCTTGGCATCCGGTGCGGGGCGCGCGGCACGGCTATGGTCGAAACCGATCGCGGCGAGATCGAGGCAGATGCGGTCGTGGTCGGCATCGGCGTGGTGCCGAACCTGGAACTGGCGCAGGCCGCGGGGCTTGCCGCCGACAATGGCGTGCTGGTCGACGCGCAATGCCGCACCAGCGATCCCTCGATCTTTGCGGCGGGCGAGGTGACGAACCACTTCAATCCGCTGCTGGGCCGGCACATTCGCATCGAGTCCTGGCAGGTCGCGGAAAACCAGCCGGCCGTCGCCGCGGCGAACATGCTGGGGGGCGAGGCAAGCTACGCCGAAACGCCGTGGCTATGGTCCGATCAATACGACTGCAATCTGCAGACGCTCGGCGTCTTCGGCGCTCGCCAAACCATCACGGTGCGCGGTAACCCGGCCGGCACGTCGTTCAGCGTCCTGGCGTTCGGCGAAGACGACAAGCTCGAAGCCGTCGCCAGCGTGAATGGTGGCCGCGATATTGCCGCCTGCCGCCGCCTGATCGCCGCGGGAAAAGTGCTGGACAGGGCCCGCATCGCCGACGCCGCCACGCCATTGCGTACCTTGTTGTGAGGCCGTGCGCGGGCGGGCTGCGCCATTGCCCGGCCACGCATGCGGGCCGATCGGGTTTGTAGTGGCAAGGCGCTGACTCTACAATCAACTCTGGCGCCAGGCCGCTTCATTGTCTTGTCGATGAGACGTTTGTGCCCTGGCGCTTACGCGGGTTTTGCGTTTTTCCACGTGTTTTTACGTTTTCCACGTTTTCCACGTTTTCCCGCGTTTCCCCGATTTTTTTCCCAGGCGCAGTGACAGGAGTGGACAATGGCCAAACGCGAGCGCGCCGCGCGCGCCTTGCAAGATGAGGTGAGCCGGCGCATCCAGCGCATCGACGACATCATCGAGGACGGCGCGAAGATCCGCGTGCCCGCGCCGCAGCCGCACGCGCGCGATGCGCGCGGGCGCAACTGGGACATGAAGGGATTCGGCAACGCCGCGGGGTACGAGAAGGGCATCCGCGCCGTGGTGGACAAGGCGCGCGACGAATTCGACCTGGCGGAACTCCCGGCCCGGGCCGAAGCCGATCCCTTTGGCGGCGATTCGTGATCCGGCCGGAAACGGCCTTGTTGGAGTAATGCATGCAGGCTTGCGATCCCTGCCATCTGCTCGTCGGCGCGCCGGTCTCCGTGCAGCCGCATGAAAACCTGGCCGCGTCCGGCGCGGGCGCGCTGGGCATGGAGATCAATTCGCGCTGGGTTGACCGGCCCTGGCGCTGTACGGTGTGCGGCGCGTGGATGTTCCAGAATGCCGCCCATGGCGATCCGCCCAATGTCTGGCGCATGGGCCGGCGTCCGCACGACCGGCCGCAGGAGCGTGCCTGAGCCGGAGCCTCCCTGTGCGGGGTGTCGTCGCTGCGCTGCGGCATGCTACGATGGCTGCAACGGGGGAGACATCATGAGTGAATCGAGAACGCTGCACTATCGCGGCTACGTGGTCCTGATTTCGGTGCAGCAGCAGGAGCGCGATTGCCTTGTGAGCGCTTCGATCGTGCGCGAGGGCAAGGGCGAGGTGCGCAACCCCTCGCCGCTGCAATCGTGGGTGGGGCATGAACAAGGCGGGCTGCTGGAGGTGGCGGACCGGGCCCAGGCGCGCGCATGCCGCCTGATCGACGCGACGGTGGACCATGTTGCCTATGCGGCGGATTGAGCGCCGGCGCACCAGTCGCCAGAAGTTTTGCGTCATGGCCTACATGGCGGCGTCTCGCGGTCGTTAATGCGGGTATGAACTCATTCGATGCTTCCGAAGACGGTGCGGCCAACTCCGACGCCATGGGCTGGGGTTCTTCGCCGCCCAACGTGCTGGCGGCAGTGCTCAATTCAGCCCTGGCCGCCGAAGACTTGCACGGCTTTGCCGCGCTCCTGTCCGATATGGCGCGCGACCGCGGCCTGAAGGGCACGCGCGGTGCTCACCAGTCTATCTATGACATGCCCTATGCCAGCCTCCTGCCGCGCCAGCAGCATCTGCTGGCCGACGCGTTCGAGCTGCTGATCCGTCTAGGGCTGGAGCTGCAGCCTCGCCGCCCACGCGTGCTGGGCGACGGCCCGGACGATCTCCTGGCACGCGGCACGCACGATATCCCGGCGGCCTGAGAGGCGTCGCAACGGTTGTCCGCAGGCGGCCGGCGCGGTGGCAGAAGGCCCGCGCCGCGTGCTAGCATCACGCGAAAACCGGGGGCGCTGTGGCCCTGCACGAACAGTTCGCCGCATGACGGCGACGCATTGCCCGCGCCGGAGCCGATTCCGTCCGGGCGACGCCGGCACCGGCCGCATGCGCAGGCCACGGTGTCCGAGGGGAGCGATCGCGAGCAGTGGAGGTATGTGTGATGGACGAAGACGAACCTTTCGGGGTTGTGTTCGAGGATTTTCGCGTCATCTGGGTGGCCGAGCGCCTGCAGGACGGCACCTGGACTGCACGCTATTGCTGGAGCCCGGGTACGTCCGGAGCCTCCGGAAAGGCGTTGCAGGCGGCCGTGCTGAGCGGCAAGTCCAAGCGCCTGCTGGGCGATTTCAAGACCGAGGAAGACACCGTCGCGGCGATCAAGGCGGCGGTATTGCTCGAGGCGAAATGGGGCCGCTGAAGCCTAGGGCCCGGGCTTGGCGAATTCCGGCAGCGCGATGCTGCTCCATTTCCAGGTCCAGGGCCCCGTGCGCGTCAGGCCGATGACGATGCGTTCGCCGTTGTCCTTGGTGGCCGATGCCTCGACGGCGTTCAGGCCGCGGTAGGACAGCGCGTACCTGAGCGCATCCTTGGCGGCATCCGGCTTTTCCTGCTTGCCCGTCTCGCCTGGTTGCGGAGCGGGCGCGGATGCGGAGGGCGCGGCGCGCGGCGGCGCGGCGGCTGGTTTTTCGCCGGCCATCAGCGCCATCACGCCGGCCGGCGACACCATCGTGTCGATCATGGTGTTGATGACGGCAAGGCCGATGGCCTGGCCGATGCCGGCCAGCGGCGTATCGCGCAGCACAGGCGCGTTGCCGAGCTTCTGCTGCAGCGAGGCGGTCAGCTGCCCCTTCAGGCTCTCGCGCAGGGCAGGATAGTCCACGTAACGTGAGAATTTGTCGGCGTCGCGCGTCTCGATGGCGGTGCGCATCTGGTAGAGCGTCCAGTACGGGCTGGCATAGCTGGTGGCGGCAACGGCGATCGCCGCAACGATCGCCGCCTTGAGGGATCTGTTCATCGCGTATCCGGTTGGCGCCTCCGCGGTGGCGATTGCCTGATTCCCTGATGGCCTGATGGCGACCGTGGTCCCCGGACGCCGGCGCATCGCTCCAGTTCCCTTATCCAGCCCCCGTGCTCGCCACCGCGTGCCGTGATCTCCTGTCGCCTAGCAGACGCCAGCCTGGCTGCGCTCGAGCAATCCGATCTCGCGTATGGCCACGGACAGCATCGACAAGCCGGCCGCGCCCGACGCGCGCTGGTCCGCCAGCATGCGCGAGAAGCGCTCGATCTGCCCCTGCCGCCCGCTGCGCCATGCTTCGACCAGCTTCTCCACGGTATCCAGTTCGATCGGTTGCGCCAGCACGCTTACGGTCAGCGCGCGCTTGAGGCGGCCCAGGTCTTCCAGCGCGGTGGTGCGCGCCAGCAGGTCCCAGTGGCTGTCGGCTGGCAGGGCCTGGGCGCGCTCGCGCAGCCAGCCGAAACTGAATTCCGTATCGAGCGCGAAATAGACGGCGGCCACCAGCGCCAGGTCGCGTTGCGTGGTGGCAGCCACGTCCGCAATATCCAGCGCCGCGGCGGAGATTTCTCCGGCGGCCACGCGCAATGCCAGTGCGTCGTCCACGCCGGCCTGGCTCAGGCCCTGGCGCCGTTCGGCCAGCGCCGCCGCTTCCGGCGCGGCCAGCAGCGCCGGCAATTGCGGCGTGAGCCAGGCGGCGGCCTGGGCGTAGCCGGCGCTTTCGCCGCCGCCCACACGGGTGGCTTGCGGGTGGCGCAGGAACCACAGGCTGGCGAGCTCCAGGAGTCGGCCAACGGCAGCGAACATGCGCGCCTGCACCTCATCGTCGACGCGGTTGTCGAGCGCATCGATCTCGGCCCACAGCGGATCCAGGCCGAAGACATCGCGCGCAATGAGGCAGGCACGCACGATGTCCGCGGGGCGCGCGTCGGTTTCTTCCAGAATTCGGTGCACGAAGGTGGCGCCGATGCGGTTGACCAGGGTGTTGGTCAGGTGCGTGGACAGGATCTCGCGCCGCAGCGGGTGGCGCAGCATGGCTTCGCCATGCCGCGCGCGCAGCGGCTGCGGGAAATACGCGGGCAGCAGGCTCGCCACCAGCGGATCCTCGGGCAGGGCCGAGGCCAGCAGTTCCTCGTACAGCCACATCTTGCTGTAAGCCAGCAGCACGGCGCGTTCGGGCGATGTCAGCCCCAGTCCGGCTGCCTTGCGCTCCACCACTTCGTCATCCGTGGGCAGGAATTCCAGCGCGCGCTTGAGGCGCCCGGCGCGTTCGAGCCAGCGGATCAGGCGCGCTTCCTGGTCGAGCAGCGCGGCGGCGCAGCGGCCGGCCACCGACAGCGCCTGGGTCTGGTAGTAATTGTCCTCCAGCACCAGCAGGCCGACCTCGTCGGTCATTTCCGCCAGCAGCTTGTTGCGCTGCTTCTCGGTCATCTCGCCATCGGCTACCACCAGCCCCAGCAGGATCTTGATATTGACCTCGTGGTCCGAGCAGTCCACGCCGGCGGAGTTGTCGATGGCATCGGTGTTGATGCGCCCGCCGTTCAGGGCGAACTCGATGCGGCCGAGCTGGGTGAAGCCGAGGTTGCCGCCTTCGCCCACCACCTTGCAGCGCAGCTCGGCGCCGTTGACGCGCACGGGATCGTTGGCGCGGTCGCCCACCTGCAGGTGGGTCTCGTGGCTGGACTTGACGTAGGTGCCGATGCCGCCGTTGTAGAGCAGGTCGACCGGCGCCAGCAGGATCGCGTGCACCAGCTCGGCCGGCGACAGCGCCGTGGCGCTGATGCCGAGGCAGGCCTGGACCTCGGGCGTGAGCGCGATGGTCTTTGCCGTGCGCGGGAACAGGCCGCCGCCGGCGGAGACCAGGCTCATGTCGTAATCGGCCCAGCTCGAGCGCGGCAGCGCGAACATGCGCTGGCGCTCGCGCAGGCTGACGGCCGGGTCGGGCGAGGGATCGAGGAAGATATGGCGATGGTCGAACGCCGCCACCAGCTTGATATGCGGCGACAACAGCATGCCGTTGCCGAACACGTCGCCGGACATGTCGCCGACGCCGGCCACGGTGAAATCGGTGGACTGGATATCGACGCCCATCTCGCGGAAATGGCGCTTGACGGATTCCCAGGCGCCGCGCGCGGTGATGGCCATCTTCTTGTGGTCATAGCCGACCGAGCCGCCCGAGGCGAACGCATCGCCCAGCCAGAAGCCATACTCGGCGGAGATGGCGTTGGCGTAGTCGGAGAAGCTCGCGGTGCCCTTGTCGGCGGCCACCACCAGGTAGGGATCGTCGCCGTCCTCGCGCACCACTTCGGGCGGCGGCACCAGCGTGCCGGCGACGCGGTTGTCGGTCACATCGAGCAGGCCGCGCAGGAAGGTCTGGTAGCAGGCAACGCCTTCCTGCAGCACCGCGTCGCGGTCGGTGGCGAGCGGCGGGCGCTTGACCACGAAGCCGCCCTTGCTGCCCACCGGCACGATCACCGTGTTCTTGACCATCTGGGCCTTCATCAGGCCCAGTACCTCGGTGCGGAAGTCCTCGCGCCGGTCAGACCAGCGCAGGCCGCCACGGGCCACCGGGCCGCCGCGCAGGTGCACACCCTCGACGCGCGGCGAGTAGATCCAGATCTCGAACATCGGGCGCGGCTCCGGCAGGCCTGGCACCCTGGACGGGTCGAACTTGAACGACAGGCAGGGGCGCGGACCACCGTCGGCGCCATGGCGGAAGTAGTTGGTGCGCACCGTGGCGTTGATCACGCCGAGGAACAGCCGCAGGATGCGATCTTCGTCCAGGTTCGGCACCTGGTCCAGCGCGGCGCCGATGGCGTGCAGCAGCTTCTCGCAGCGCGCCGCCCGGCCGGTTTCCGTGGCGGGGTCGAAGCGCGCCACGAACAGTTCCACCAGTTGTGCGGCGATCGCCGGATTGCCGGTCAGGGCACGCTCGATATAGGCGTCGCTGAAGGTCGAGCCGACCTGGCGCAGGTAACGCGCATAGGCGCGCAGGATGGTCACGTCGCGCGCGGCGAGTTCGGCGCGCAGCACCAGGCGGTTGAAATCGTCGTTCTCGATCTCGCCGCTCCATGCACGCGCGAAGGCGTCCTCGAACAGCGCCTTGATGCGCGCGATGTCCGCGCCCAGGTCGACGCCGGCGGCGACGCCGTCGGCCATCTCGAGCCCGAAGTCGTGGACCCACACCGGCGACGCGCCGCTCGGCTCCACCAGATAGGGGCGCTCTTCGTCCACGCGCACGCCGAGGTGTTCGAGCATCGGCAGGCTGAGCGACAGCGCGATGGGCTCGCGCGCGCGGTAGACCTTGAAGCGGAACGCGCCGGGCGCGGCCTCGATCGGCCGGTACAGGTTCATTGCCACGCTGCCGCTGGCCTGGGCGGCTTCCATCAGTTCGATGTCGCGCACCGCGGTGCGGGCTGGGTAGTCCTCGCGGTAGCCGGCCGGGAACGAGTCGCCGTAGCGGCGCAGCAGCCGGTTGCCCTGTTCTTCGCCGTTGCTGTCCAGCAAGGCCGCGGCGAGGTCGTCCTGCCAGCGGCGCGCGGCCTGCACGATGCGCGCCTCCAGTTCGTCCGGGTTGACCTCGGGCATGGTGCCCGGCTCGCCGCGCACGATCAGCTGGATGCGCGCCAGCGGCGACTCCGACAGCTGGGGCGTGAACTCGCAGCTATTGCCGTGGAAGGCGGTCATCAGCAGCTTCTGGATGCGCTGGCGCAGGTCGGTGTTGTACTTGTCGCGCGGCACGAACACCAGGCAGGAGACGAAGCGGTCGAAGCGGTCGCGGCGCACGAACAGGCGGATGCGCTGGTGTTCCTGCAGGCGCAGGATGCCCAGGGAGATGTCGAACAGCTCGTCTTCGTCGGCCTGGAACAGCTCGTCGCGCGGGTATTGCTCGAGGATGGTCACCAGCGACTTGTAGAGATGGCCCTTGGTCAGGAAGCCCGCGCGCGCCAGGATATTGGCGAACTTGCGGCGCACCAGCGGGATCTCCGCGCTGGAGGTCATGTAGGCGCTGGAGGTGTACAGGCCGATGAAGCGGCGCTCGCCGGTGATCTTGCCGCTGGCGTCGCTGAGCTTGACGCCGACGTAGTCGAGGTAGCCGGGCCTGTGCACGGTGGCGCGCGAATTGGCCTTGGTGACGAAGATCGGCGAGCTGCCTTCGATCACGCTGCTGGCGGCCGCGGGCAGTTCGGTGAGCGCGCCGGCTTCTTCGGGGCGCAGGCTCTCGCGCAGGATGCCGGCGCCGGAGCCGGCCACGCCGCGCAGGTAGAAGCGGTCGTCCCGGGTGATCAGTTCGTAGTCGCGCTGCCCGAGGAAGGTGAAGTGATCGTCCAGCATCCATTGCAGGAAGGCGCATGCCTCCTGCGTCTCCGGCTGCCTGCCTTCGGGGCCCTGCGCCAGCATCTCCACGGTGGTGCGCGCGGTGGCCGCCATGCCGGGCCAGTCCTCCACCGCGGCACGCACATCGCCCAGCACGCGCGCGATGCCGCTGCGCAGGGCTTCCTGCGTGGCGGCGTCGCCGCAGCGGTCTACCTCGAAATGAATGAAGGATTCCAGGCGCGGGCCGGAGGCGGCGCCGTTGCCGGCGGCGAGGTCGCCGGCGTCGCCTTCGCCGCCGAGGCCGACCCTGGCAATGGTGCCGTCGGCGCTGCGCCAGATCAGGAATACCGGATGGATGGCCGAATGCAGGGCCAGCCCGAGCCGGTTGATCTCCATGGTGACCGAGTCCACCAGGAAGGGCATGTCGTCGTTGACGATTTCGACCACCGAGTGGTCGGAGTGCCAGCCGTGCTGCTCCAGGTTGGGGTTGTACACCCGCAGCCGGGCATTGCCGGGCACGAAGCGCTGCGCGGTCTGCCAGTGCGCCATCACCGCGCCGTAGAGATCGGCCACGTCGCGCTGCAGCAGGTCTTCGGTGTCGGTCAGGTCGTAGTAGTGCCGCAGGAAGGGCTCCACCTTGACGAACATCTCGCCGGGCAGGCGGCCCTGGGCGAATTGCATCAGGTCGGCCAGCAACTGGGCCAGTCGCGTTTCGCTTTCCGCCAGCATGGTGTCTCCCCCAGACGGCTTGAGTTTTGGCAGGTCCATGCCGGCGGTATCCCGCGCGGCGCCATTCTGGCGGCGCCATCTGCGGGGCGGCATGAGCTTGCTAACTACTGTAGAGCATAAAGAAGCGGGCCGCGCGCCAAGTGCGAGGCACATGCGCGATGATCGGACAAGGTCCGGCGGCGCTGGAGGTTCTATGAATTTTGCGACTGGTTTTCATGATTTTATATCGGTGATGGAATATGTCTGCTCTGGCTACACTGCTTATCTGCACCTTACCGGCCGGTAGGAGACGCTAGCAGGGCAGGGCGCCAGGTCCTGCCGCGGCTAGTGCCACGCCGCAATCTGCCGGGACAGGTTTCATGGAGACATAAGATGTACAAGGAACGAATCCGGCTGGACAGCCTCCTCGGCAAGGTCATGCCGGCGCAAGCCGCGGCAGCGATGATCCGCGATGGCATGACCGTCGGCATGAGCGGCTTCACCCGCGCGGGCGACTGCAAGGCCGTGCCCGAAGCGCTGGCCCGGCGCGCGCAAACCGAGCCGCTTCGCATCACGCTGATGACCGGCGCTTCGCTGGGCAACGACACCGACAAGATCCTGTCCGAGGCCAATGTCCTGGCGCGGCGCCTGCCGTTCCAGGTCGATCCGACGCTGCGGCGCAAGATCAATGCGGGCGAAGTGATGTTCATCGACCAGCATCTGTCGGAGACCGTGGAGCAGCTGCGCGGCCGCCAGATCGCGCCGGTGGACGTGGCGGTGGTGGAAGCCGTCGCCATCACCGAAACCGGCGGCATCGTGCCGACCACTTCGGTGGGCAATTCGGCCAGCTTTGCCATGCTGGCCAGCAAGGTCATCGTCGAGATCAATCTCAATATGCCGGCCGGGCTGGAAGGCCTACACGACATCTACCTGCCCACGCCGCGCCCGTACCGCCAGCCGATCCCGCTGATCGCGGCCGAGCAGCGCATCGGCCTGCCGTATATCCCGGTGGACCCGGCCAGGATCGCGGCGATCGTGATCACGCAGAAGGACGACAGCCCGTCCAACGCCTTGCCGCCCGACCAGGAAACCCGGCAGATCGCGGGGCACCTGAACGATTTCCTCCTGCATGAAGTTCGCGCGGGCCGGCTGGCGCCGGCGCTGCAGCCGCTGCAGGCCGGCATCGGCACCATTGCCAACGCGGTGCTGCACGGCCTGATCGATTCGCCGTTCCGCGACCTGAAGATGTATTCGGAAGTGCTGCAGGACAGCACCATCGAACTGCTGGACGCCGGGCGGCTGAGCTTTGCTTCGGCATCGTCGGTCACCTTGAGCAGCCCCGTCTATGCGCGCTTCCTGGCGGACCTGGAGCGCTACAAGGCGCGCGTGATCCTGCGCCCGCAGGAGATCAGCAACCATCCGGAGGTGCTGCGCCGGCTCGGCCTGATCACCATCAACACGGCGCTGGAGTGCGACATCTACGGCAACGTGAATTCCACCCATGTGGGTGGCACGCATATGATGAACGGTATCGGCGGCTCGGGCGATTTTGCGCGCAACGCGCATATCTCGGTGTTCGTCACCAAGTCCGTGGCCAAGGCCGGTGCGATCTCGAGCATCGTGCCCATGGTCTCGCATGTCGACCACACCGAGCATGATGTCGACATCATCGTGACCGAGCACGGCCTTGCCGACCTGCGCGGCCTGGCGCCGCGCGAACGGGCCCGGCAGATCATCGCCAACTGCGCCGATCCGCTCTACCGCGATTTGCTGCAGGACTATGTGACGCGTGCCGGACGGCGCGGCGGGCATACGCCGCACCTGATCGAAGAAGCGCTGGCATGGCACGCCCGCTTCCGCGAGGAAGGCACCATGGGTGGCGTCGGCACGCGGGCAGCAGCGTGATCCGGCGGGAAGATGCGCGCGCCGCCTCCGTGCCTTCCCCATCTGCCGCCGGCCCCGCGGGGCCGGGAATTTCCCGAAGTATTCCTATCCCTTGAAGATCAGTACCGCCAGCACCAGGGAGGAAGCCATGAGTATCAGCACGTCTAGCATGATGGTCTCCGAAAGGAGATGGGTGCAATAACTGGCAAGCAATGAAAGGCGGTACCGGAAGCATGAAGCCGCGCAGCGCCCGAGGCTGTCGGCGGCTATCTGTTTCATGCCGGGATATATCCCGCGTTTCCCCGTGCGGCGTCTTCCGCATGGCGGCGTTTCAAGCGGGCGTTGCAGTTGCGGTGTGCTGTACCGATGCTGCTGCCGGCAGCGCGCGCGGACGGTGCGCTAGCGCACCAACCGCGGCAATGCCCGCCGGAGGCGGGCAGGCAGGCTTACTGCTTGGGCGCGGCGTTCGCGCCGTCGGTGTAGGGATCGGGCTTGCCCGACTTGGCACCATCCGAGTACGGATCGAACTTGCCGGACTTGGCGCCATCGGTGTAGGGATCGGCCTTCTTCTTGGCGCCCTTGGTGCCGTCCGCGTTCAGGCTGGACTTGGTCGACTTCTTGGCGCCATCGGTATAGGGGTCGAACTTGCCCGACTTGGCGGCGCTCTTGTTGGGGTCCACCTTGTTGGTATGGCTGCCGCCATACAGGTCGCCGCCATCGGTGTAGTTCTTCTGGGCATGCGCCAGTTGCGCGCCGCCAAAGGCGGTCATGGCTGCAATGATCAGGGCGGATACGGTCTTGTTGCGCATTTTCATCCTCGTGAGTATTGGCCACGGGCAGGGGGCATGGCCGTAGAACTGCTTGTCTGACCCGGCTACTTTACCGACTCGGGAGGACCCTGCGAAGTCAATCTTTCTTCCCCCTGTATTGAAACATCGAATACAGGCAGGAATCGTGCGCTAGATCAAGCGCGGACAGGTATGGCAGGGAGGGCGGGCGTGGCAGGGCGGCGGAGGCGGCGGAAAGGCCACCTCGCGGGCCCGCACGGGCCCGGGCGCAGAGCGGGCATGCAGCGAATCCGGCCGGGGATGGCCGGATTCGCCCGGTGCTTACTCGAGCGTGATGTTCTGGTCGTGCGCGATCTTCTTGCGCAGTTCCAGTTCACGCTTGATCTGGGCGGCATATTGCTGCGGCGTATTGCCGTCGGGGTAGGCCCCGCTTTCAGCCAGGCGGCGCTTGACGTTGGGATCCTGCAGGGTCTTCACGGCGGCGTCATGCACCTTGGCGACGATGGCCGCAGGCGTGTTGGCGGGCGCCACCAGGCCGTACCAGGCCATATTGTTCATGTCCTTCATGCCGGCTTCGGCGAAGGTCGGCACTTCAGGCAGGCCTTCCACGCGCTTGGGCGCGGCCACCGCCAGGGCACGCAGCTTGCCAGCCTGGATATGGGGCATCGAGGACGGCAGGTTGTCAAACTGGCCGCTGACCTGGCCCGCCAGCGTATCGTTCAGGGCAGGGCCCGATCCACGATAGGGAACGTGGACCATGTCCGTCTTGGTCAGGAACTTGAACAGCTCGCCGTCCAGATGCGAGATGCTGCCCTTGCCTGCCGAGGCGTAGCTGTACTTGCCGGGATTGGCCTTCACCAGCGCGACGAATTCCTGCAGGGTCTTGGCCGGCACCTTCGGATTGACCGTCAGCACGTTCGGCACGTTGACCAGGTTGGTGATCGGCGCGAAGTCCTTGAGCGGATCGTAGGGGTTGCGGGCGTTGGTGGCCGGGTTGGTCGCCATGGTGCTGACCGTGGCGATGCCCAGCGTGTAGCCGTCCGGTGCGGACTTGGCCAGCGCGTCGGCGCCGATCACGCCACCGCCGCCGCCACGGTTTTCCACGACCACCGGCTGGCCGAGCTCGCGCCCGATGCCGTCGGCTACCGAGCGTGCCACGATGTCGGTGGTGCCGCCCGCGGCGAACGGAACAATCAGGCGGATCGGCTTGGTGGGGTAGGTTTGTGCAAAGGCGCCCTGGCACAGGCCAACGAGGACCAGACAAGCTGCGCTACTGACTTTCAAGACTGCTTTCAAGAGAGGCTCCGAAGATTCTAGGTCTGCTTGCGGTCCGGCCAGGGTGCGGGCGTGGCGGTCTGCGCCGGCTGTCCCGTCGTTTTTGTTTGCTGCCCTGCCGGCTTGCCGCGAGGTCCCGGGCAGCGGGCGCAAGCTGCCACGGGTTTTGCGAAGCGACCGGAATGGTTCCGTAATGCGGAACCATGTTCCGCGATGTGCTTCAGGCGCAATTCAACCGTGAAAGCGTGGCCGGCGGAATCGGTATCAACCCGGTATCAGCTTGCCATCCGGGCATCCGGCATGCGAGGCGCATGCGCCTGGCGGGCGATGCGAACAAGGAAGAATGGGGAAATGTGCGAGCGAGGAGCGAAGGGAGGGGCTCGAAACAATGCCAGGGGTGGAAATGAAAAAAGCCGGAAGCATTTCTGCTTCCGGCTTTTTGAATTCGCTGGTGGGGCGTGAGTGACTCGAACACTCGACCTACGGATTAAGAGTCCGCTGCTCTACCAACTGAGCTAACGCCCCAACGAAGAAAGAGATTCTATCATCGTTTTTGAGTTTGTCAAACGTTCGATGATTTTTTGTCTCGGGTCTCATTGCAGGCGCAGTTGCGGATCGCCCCGCCTGGCCTCGCCGTGTCCCGGCGCGCGGCTCGTCGACGGCGGCGACGCGCGTGCTCAGGCGCGCGTGGCCTGATCGAGTGCGAACATGCGGCAATGCTCGAGGTAGCCCACCTCGTGGCTGGCGATCAGATCCAGCACGCTGGTCCACAACCATGATGGCGCATCGAGTTGCTTCGAGCGGTTACGTGCGAGTTCGGCCAGCCAGGCGCGCTGGGTGGAGAGGTCCATCTGCCGCGCGTGGGCGTTGCCTACCACCTCGCCCAGGTACATCGCCACGCGGCTGGCCTCTTCCTGTGGCAGGGTGTCGATCTCCAGCTTGAGATCCTGCGGCAGCAGTTCGCGCATGAAGACCGATCTGTCGAGCAGGGTCGAACAGGCGATGCGGTCGCCCAGCGCAGGCGACAGATGTCGCGCGCCTTCGGCCACGCGCTCGCCGTTGCCGCGCGGCATGCTGACCTTCGGGTAGCTCGGTGCCGCTGCCTTCACGGCTTCCTTGATATCGATGAGGCAGACTTCGGGGCTCGGGCTGTCCTGGCTGCCTACCGACAGCAGCACGGCGTAGCGCAAGCGTCCCAGCGAACTGCAGCCCTTGACCCAGTAGGCCGCGTCTACCATCTCCACGCGCGCGCCCTCGTCGCGCGAGGTCAGCAGCGTGGCGAGGTGCGCGATCTCGCGCCGTTCGAACAGTGCGCGGATCGCTTCGCGCTCGTCCTTTGCGAGCGGCCAGAACCGTTTGCCGAGCGGGATGGCCGGCGTGGTGTCCTGCAGGCGCTCGCGTGCGAGATGCTTCCACTTGCGCCCGAGCGCCAGGCGCATCACGGTGCGCACCGCGGCGGGCCGGCGCGATACCAATCCGGCCGCGGCGTCCGGATTGTCGAAGGCGCTCTCGTATCCGACCACCAGGCTCTCCAGCATGCGCGCGGTGATCACGCCGGGCAGGTCGGAGCCGCGCGCGGCGGTGGCCAGCGACAGCGCCAGGCGGATCAGGTCGTGCGCCGGGTTGCCGATCACGGTCTGGTCGAGATCGCGGATCTGGATGGCGACGTCGCCCTGGATGTCCGCGACCGGGCCGAGGTTGCCGACGTGGCAGTCGCCGCAGATCCAGATCGCGGGGCCTTCGGGCAGCGTGTGCGGCTGCTTGGCTTCCAGCCATTCGTAGAACTTGCGCGTGTTGCCCCGCACGTAAGCGTGGGCGGAGCGCGCCATCTTCAGGTTCCGGCAGCGCAGCAAGACGTCTTCGCGCTTGTCGGCGGCGGGAGGCCGGGGCTTGGCGGGCTTGGCCGCGGGTTTCCGCGCTGTCTTGCGCAGCGCCTTGGCAGCCGGCTTTGCGTTGTGCTTCGCACCGGCCCCGTGGGCGGATTTCGGCTTGCTGGTCTTGGCGGTCATGGCGGTCGGCGCACCGGGCGCCGCAGGAGTCGATCGGGCGGAGCGGGCCGCACCTTTGCGCCGGCGGCCGGCGCCGGCATCCGTATCCTTCAAGGCAGCGTACTCCATGCCGCCGGGATGCGCAGCCATTGTCCCGTGCGCAGCCGCCCCTGGCATGCGGGCGCTGTCCGACAAACGTGTCAGCGCAACGCCGACGGAGTGGGGGGGGCGCCCTGCCGGCGATGCCGGGGAGCGGGAGGGCCAGCGGCTACAATGCGCTCGTTCCCGCCTTCCCGCCCAGATCCAGACCGGAGAGTCCTGCATGCACGCCAGAGTCCTGCGCTACCTTGACGAGGTGGTGAGCCGCGGCTCGATCCGCCAGGCCGCGCTGCACCTGCATGTGGCGCCAAGCGCGATCAACCGGCAGATCCTGGACCTGGAGGCCGAGCTGGGCGCGCCCCTGTTCGAACGCATCAACAAGCGCCTGCGGCTCACGCCGCTGGGAGAGATGGTGCTGGCGCACGTAAGGCAGACGCTGCGCGAACACGAACTGCTTCGCAGCCGGATCGAGGCCGTCAAGGGCGTGCGCCAGGGCGAAGTCACGGTTGCCACCACGGCGGGCCTGGCCGGTTCGCTGATGCCATCGCTGGTGCATGGCTTTCGCCAGCAATATCCGGGCATCCTGGTGCGCTTGCTCGATCTTCCGGTGGCGGAGATCGTCGGCGCCGTCGAGCGTGGCGATGCCGATCTCGGCCTGGGCTACGACATGCCGGATGTGGCGGCGTTCCGCATCCTCGCCGGCAGCGACTGGCCGATCGGGGTGGTGGTGCAGCCCGGCCACGCGCTGGCGGCGCAGCCGTCGGCGCTACTGGCCGAATGCCTGGCCTGGCCCGTGATCCTGCCGGCGCCGTCGATGTCGCTGCGCGGCATTCTCGACGAGGGCTTCGCGCGCGCGGGGCTGGCGGTGTCGCCGGTGACGGAGACCACGTCGACGGCGCTGATGCGCAGCCTGGTCATGCTCGGCGCCGGCATCGCCTTGCTCAACCCGCTCGATGTGCTGGACGAGCGGGCACGCGGCGCGCTGGCATGGCTGCCCTTGCGCGATGGCAACCTGCCGCGCCAGACCTTGCGGCTGGTGGCGCGCGCGCGCAATCCGCTCGGCGCGGCAGCCGGCCTGATGGCGGACTGCATCGGCGCGGGCCTGGCGGCCGTGTTCGACGCTGCGCGCTAGCGCCTTCAGGCATTTTCTGGTGCCTTCCCGGGCGCGGCCGGCGCTGTGCTCTTTTTGCGCACAGCGTGGGCGAAATTCGATGCTTTGCCGGGCGCGGCGCGCGCCGTAGACTGCGCGGGCCTGCCTTGTTCCCGAACCGGAGATTGCGCCATGACCCTGATCCTGCTCCACGCCGATGTGCTCGTCACCATGGACGCTCAGCGCCGCGAGATTGCGGACGGCGCGCTGGTGGCGCAAGGCCCGGCGATCGCATGGGTGGGCGCCAGCGCGGACCTGCCGCCGCAGTATCGCCAGCTGATCGACCAGGGGCGCGCCGAGGTGCTCGACATGCGTGGCCACGTCGTGACGCCCGGCCTCGTCAACACGCACCACCACATGTACCAGAGCCTGACCCGCGCCGTACCGGCGGCGCAGGATGCCGAGCTGTTCGCCTGGCTCAGCAATCTCTACATGCTCTGGTCGCACCTGACGCCGGAGATGATCGACGTCTCGACGCGCACCGCGATGGCCGGGCTGATGCTGTCGGGCTGCACCACGACCAGCGACCATCTCTACCTCTACCCCAATGGCGCGCGCCTGGATGACTCGATCGCCGCCGCGGGCGAGATGGGCATGCGCTTCCATGCCGCGCGCGGCTCGATGAGCGTGGGCCGCAGCCAGGGTGGCCTGCCGCCCGATTCGGTGGTGGAGGATGAGCGCGCCATTCTCGCCGACAGCCGGCGGCTGATCGAGCAATATCACGATGCCTCGCGCCACGCCATGCTGCGCGTGGTGGTGGCGCCGTGCTCGCCGTTTTCCGTCTCGCGCGACCTGATGCGCGAGTCGGCGCTGCTGGCGCGCAGCTATGGCGTGTCGATGCATACCCATCTGGCCGAGAACGACAACGACATCGCCTACTCGCACGAGAAGTTCGGCCTGACTCCCGCGCAGTACGCCGAGGAGCTCGGCTGGGTCGGCGCCGACGTGTGGCACGCGCACTGCGTGAAGCTCGACGACGAGGGCATCGCACTGTTCGCGCGGACCGGCACCGGCGTGGCCCATTGCCCGTGCTCCAATATGCGGCTGGCCTCGGGCATTGCCCCGGTGCGGGCGATGCGCGACGCCGGGGTGCCGGTGGGCCTGGGCGTGGACGGCAGCGCCTCCAACGACGGCGCGCACATGCTGGGCGAGGCGCGCCAGGCGATGCTGTTGCAGCGGGTAGGCTACGGGCCGGCGGCCATGGGCGCGCGCGAAGCGCTGGAGATCGCCACGCTGGGCGGCGCGCGGGTACTGGGCCGCGACGATATCGGCGCGCTGGCGCCAGGCATGTCGGCCGATTTCGTGTCCTTCGACATGGATGCGGTGGCCTATGCGGGCGCGGGCCACGATCCGGTGGCGGCGCTGGTGTTCTGCACGCCCGGCAATGTCGCCACCAGTGTGATCAACGGAAGGGTCGTGGTGCGCGGCGGAGAGCTGCTGAGCGTCGAGTTGCCGCGCGTGCTCGCGCGGCACCGCAGCCTGGCGCGCACGCTGTTCGAGCGCGCGGGCGAGGCGGCCTGAGCCTGTGCCGCAGGCGCGGCGCGACACACGCCGGATTGCCGGGTGCGCGCGACCCCACTCGAGTGGGGCAGCGCCATGTCTCCAATGTATTCAAACTTGTCACCGGGACGTTCCCCGAACGCCCCTGACCCTTCCCGAGCCTGCGCTGATGCGCGGGCTTTTTTTTGCCCTTCGGAATGGCTCTTCGGGAGGATGGCGTGCACGGATGCCCTGGCGGCCGATGGTGCCGATGACAGGTGTCACATTGATGCGATATCAATACGGGTGGCCATCACCGGATGGACGGACCACGCGGGCAGCATCCGCCGGGTGGGTGTCCGCCGAGTCGTATCCGCCGAGTTTGATCCACCGGGTTGTATCGACAAATGAAAAAAGCCGGGAGCATTTCTGCTTCCGGCTTTTTGAATTCGCTGGTGGGGCGTGAGTGACTCGAACACTCGACCTACGGATTAAGAGTCCGCTGCTCTACCAACTGAGCTAACGCCCCAACGAAGAAAAAGATTCTATCATCGTTTTTGAGTTTGTCAAATGTTTGGTGATCTTTTCCTGCGTGCGGACCGCATGCGGCCTTCATGCGATCGATTCGGCGCGACGTGAGCGGGCAACGCTGGCCAAAGAGGCCCGCGCATGGCACGGGAACTCCTCGCGGGCTCTTCAGTCTTGCTTGGGGGCGCGCTAAGCGTAGGCCTTTGCGGACGAGTCGGGCCGACCCATGTTAGGATGGATTATCACTTGCAATGGAGGGCTTTACCGATGGATATCAAATTCCAAGAGCAAGAGCGTTACGATATCAACAATGAAGGCTTGCTATTTCACGCCATGGTCGATGGCCAACCGGTGACTTGCGTGGTGACGCGCGAGGCGCTGTGGGAAGGCTTCAGCGCCGACCAGGTGCTGTCGCTGGAAGAGGCTTTCCGCGCCGGGCGCGAGACCATCGAACGTGCCGCGGTGGTGCTGATCGAGCAGGGCGCTGCCCAGCCGGTGGTAGTCAAGCGCGCCCATGTGGCGCCGCTCTGAAGCGGGTTTCAGTCCGGGCCGGTCATCGGTCCGATCCCGGGCGCCCGCTTCACGTGTTTGCGGCTTCTAGCCGCCTGG
Source organism: Cupriavidus sp. 05T41 (assembly GCF_056396525.1). Classification (NCBI taxonomy): domain Bacteria; kingdom Pseudomonadati; phylum Pseudomonadota; class Betaproteobacteria; order Burkholderiales; family Burkholderiaceae; genus Cupriavidus; species Cupriavidus sp. 05T41. Next base: position 53,083 of record NZ_JBFTLQ010000007.1, on the reverse strand, counting down.
CGCCGGGTTCTCTCCGGCGTTTCTCTTTCCATCCCCGATCGTCGTCAAGCTGCGCGTTCCCGCGCTGGTTCTGGTGTGTCCTCGCGGTTCATGCCGGCTCTCCCCTGGGTAAGCGACCCGCCCGGGCGGCTTGCGCATTCTTCGAAGACGCGCGCGCGGCATTCACGGCACACCGCCGGATCCAGCCGCGCGATGATGGTGTGCAGGGCCTGCCGCTTGGTGGAGAAGATATGTTCCTCGCCCAGCTTGGCCGCGAATCCGGTCTGGTCCCAGGTCTGTAGCACCTGCGTGCGCGGACGGTGGAAATACAGGTCGCCGCCGGCGGCCCGCCGCTCGGTGAGCTCGCTCTCCCACATCTCGGCGCCAGCAAGGTCGATGAAGTTCATGCTCTTGGTCATGGCCAGCAGGTGGACCTGGCCGGGATGCGCGGTGCGCGCATGGTGCAACCTGTCGGTGACGTACTGGACGGCGCCGAAGTAGATCGCGCCTTCCATGCGCAGCAGCTTGAGCTGCGGGCACTCCGGCTGCGGGCGACGCAGTTCGTCGAGCGGGGTGAAGCGGCGGTCGGGATCATCCGCGTCAGGCACCAGGCTGCGCACGGCGGGCCGCGAGGTGCGGTACAGGTAGGCCACCAGCGACAGGATGGTGCCGAGCAGGACCGCCATTTCCAGGCGGATGGCGAGCGTGGCGGCAAAGGTACTGATGGCGATGGCGAACTCGGCGCGGCTCAGGCTGGCAATGCGCCGCAGGCGGGCGAAATCGAACAGGCCCCATGCGACCAGCAGCAGCATGGCGGAGATCGCCGCCAGCGGAATCTGCGCGAGCAGCGGCGCGCTGGCGCTCACCAGCACCACCAGCAGCAAGGCCGAGAACACGCCTGCCAGCGGGGTTTGGGCGCCGGCCTCGTAGTTGGGCATCGAGCGGTTGAGCGAGCCGCAGGAGATATAGGCGGAGAACAGGCCGCCGGCGATATTCGACAAGCCCTGGCCGATGAATTCGCGGTTGGCGTCGATATGCTGGCCGGAGCGCAGTGCCACCGCCTTGGCGATCGAGATCGACTGCCCGAGCGCGACGATGGTCAGCGCGGCGGCAATGCCCAGCAGGTCGGGGATGGCATGCCAGTCGATGCCGGGAAGATGGAAGGACGGGATTGCCGACGGGATCGGCCCCACCACATTGACATGGCGCGCGCCCTGGCTCCAGTCCGGCATGTTGAGCAGCAGCGCGACCGCGTAGCCCGCCAGCAGGCCTAGCAGCATGAAGGGCAGGCGGCGCCAGACCCGCTTCACGGCGACCGTGACGGCCAGCGTCACCATGGCCACGGTGAACGCGCTCCAGTTGATGGTGGCGGCGTTGTCGAACAGGAAGCGCACCACGCCGAAGGCGCTGGTGCCCGTGGGCACGGCCAGGCCGAACAGGTCCTTGAGTGCATAGAGGCCGATCAGCGTCGCCGCGCCGCAGGTAAAGCCGAGCAGCACCGAAGGTGAGATGAAGTTGGCCAGCGTGCCCAGCCGCAGCGTGCCCACGGCCAGCTGCAGGACGCCAACCATGATGGTCACGGCCAGGGCGAGATTGATATACGCCGGGCTGCCGGCAAATGCCACCGGGCTCAGCATGGCGAACAGCGCCAGCGAATTGGCGTTGGTCGGGCCGGACATCACGTGCCAGCTCGAGCCGAACAGGGCCGCGACGATGCAGGGGATGACCGCCGCGTAGATGCCGTACTGCGGTGGCAGGCCGGCCAGCGTGGCGAAGGCCACGCCCTGCGGCAGCACCAGCACGGCGCCCAGCAGGCCGGCCACCAGGTCGGCGCGCAGGGAGGCGGTGCTTACGCGGTGGCGCCACGCCGGCAGCAGGCGTGCCAGCCTTCCCTCCGGGGCCGCGATGCTCATGCGCGCGGGTCCTGGTCGCTGAAGCTCTCCAGCAGTTCGTCGATCGCACCGTAGACCTTGCCCAGCCGCTCGGCGCCGATCATGCGTTCGAGTTCCTCGTAGCGGCGGTCGATCAGTGGCTCCATCTCGGCGATCAGGGCGCGGCACTTGTCCGTCAGCGAGATCTGCTGGCGGCGCTGGTCCGTGGTGGAGCGCGAGCGCAGGATCAGGCCCGCTTCCTCCATGCTCGACAGCATCCGCGTCAGGCTCGGGCTGAGGATGAGGCAGGCATCGGCGAGCTGGTTCGGCTCCATCTCGCCTTGCTCGTTGAGCGTGCGCACCACGCGCCATTGCTGCTCGGTCAGGCCGTGCTGGCGCAGGATGGGCCGGAAGCCCGCCATCAGCGTTTCACGGGCCTGCAGCAGCAGGTGGGGAAGATTGCGGTGGCGGAAGGTGGCCGGTTTCATGGTCGCAAGTGTAGCCGCGCGGGCGCCTTCACGCGAGCCGGTGGCTTCCCCGATAGCCTGAATCCTTCCGCCGGCCCCGCTATCCGGAAAGGCGCCCCGGGGTTGCCCCCTCAGCCCAGCGTGGCCACCACCGGCGTGTGGTCGGACGGCTGCTCCCAGGTGCGCGGCACCCGGTCGATCACGCAGGCGCTGCACGATTCGCGCAAGGCCGGCGACAGCAGGATGTGGTCGATGCGCAAGCCGGCGTTGCGGCGGAAGGCGAACATGCGGTAATCCCACCAGGAAAAGCTCTTTTCCGGCTGCTCGAACATGCGGAAGGCATCGGTCAGGCCGAGTGCTTCCAGCGCCCGGAAGGCTTCCCGCTCGGGCGGGGAGACCAGGTTCTGGCCTTCCCACTTCGCCGGGTCGTGCACGTCGCGGTCCTCGGGCGCGATGTTGAAGTCGCCCAGCAGCGCAAGCTTCGGGTACTTCGCCATCTCCCCGCGCAGCCATGCGGTCATGGCCTGCAGCCAGTTCAGCTTGTAGGTGAACTTGTCGGAGTCGGGGGCCTGGCCGTTGGGGAAATACGCGCACACCAGGCGCACGTCGCCATAGGTCGCGGCCACCACGCGCTGCTGGGCGTCCTCGAAGCCGGGGATATTGCGCACCACGTCGGCGGGCGTGGCCATGGTCACGTTGCGCGCCAGGATCGCCACGCCGTTATAGGTCTTCTGGCCGGTGAAGACGCTGTGAAAACCCGCGCTCTCCAGTTCGGCCAGCGGATACTTGTCGTCCGGCATCTTCAGCTCCTGCAGGCACAGGGCGTCGATGGGGGTATCCGCTTTTTCCTGCTCGATCAGCCAGTCCAGCACCTGCGGCAGCCGGACCTTGAGCGAATTGACGTTCCAGGTTGCGATTCTCATGGTTTATCTTGTTCTATGATGGGTAAGGCTTTCCGGGTTGATTATTCTGAAAAATGTCTTCTGGCTACCCATCTAGCTACCCAACTTCATTCTGCTAGCCTTTCGACCCCTGCAGGAGCGCCTCGATGCTCTCTGCCGTGATGCCGCTCGAGCGTGGGCCGATCTTTACGAGGCGGAGTGTACCAGCGGCCACCATGCGGTAGACCGTTGCCTTGGAGATGCTAAGCTGGCCCATCACCTCGCGGACGCGGTAAAGGCGCTGCGTTTTGGGCGCCACTGCCGGCGCCGTGCCTGCCTTTTGTTCAATGTTGGTGACGACGTTCACTTTTCGCTCCAATTCGCCAAGCCTGGCGGGGTCAATTCGATGATTCGTTGTGCTGTTACTTCCATACTCACTTCATTGGTAAATCGCGGATACGGGTGGATATCCGCTTGGTAGCGGTCGGTCATGCCGCCACCCGCTGTCTCTTGGCGTCCTTTGGTTCATGCGACGGCCCTCATGCAGCCAAGCTCGCGCCAGGTGGCCAGCCGCGCGTGCGCGCGAATCCGGCCTTTCACGGCGAAGTTGTTTTCGAGCGCGCAGGACTTGGCTGACTCAGCTGTGCGAGCCCGTACATACATGACGTGCCGAGCGGTGGGCTTCTTCTCCGGGCCGGTCGTGAGCGTCACGGCCCATGCCTTGAATTCGCGCGTCGACCAGTAGGCGTGGCTCTCTTCTTCGTCGGGAAACAGAAACGTGGTCATGCGTGTGCGCTCTCTTCGTTGGTAATGGTCTGGTCGGTGGCGGAGTCCAGGGCGGAGCCGCCAATGCGGAGTGCGGCCTGCAGCTCGGCGCTGTGATCGAGGTCGCGGATGGCCTGATAGCGGCAAGCGTTGACGCGATCCTCGGCGCAGGCCTCGCGGTTGCCCCGCAGCAGCGCACGCGCGGCGTGCTCGGCAACGACCTGGTGCGCCGCGGCGCGGGCATGCAGCATCGCGGCGAAGTTGGCCACGTCGATGGGGTCGCCCTTGCATACGGCTTCGGCCATCATCTGGGCGAGTCGCTCCACCGAGCACTCCAGCGGGTTGTCCCAGCCCGCCCGGCCTTTGCTACGGCATGCGGCGAGCTTCGCCTTCATGGCGGTGGCGAGCTGGTCCACGGCAAGGTCATCCGTGTGTGGGCGGATCGAGCGGATAGCGCCGCGTGAGGGGGCGGCGAGGCGCAGGCCGTGATCGGCCGGAAGGCGCTCGCCAATGCTGGTGCCGAACCTCTCGGCGTTGCGGCGTGCCTTCGCGTTCATTGCGCGTCTCCTGCCTTGAGGTAGGGGCGAAGCAGGGCGGCATCTTCGGTGGTGGCTGGCATCGGTTCCACGTCATCGCGGCCGTCGACGGGGACGCCCACAAAGGTTACGGCTTCGTTGTGCGTCCAGACCGGGGTAAGCGTGCGCGTTTCTCCGGGGCGCAACGGTTCCTTCTCGTCGGGCTGGTAGCCGTACCACTCGCCGTCGAGCCAGTAGCCGTAAGGCTGCGCAATGCGCTCCTCCAGCTCGGCGCGCTCGAGCTGGGCGATCTCGCTTCGGATGACATTGAGCAGCGGCGCTACCGCGTGCGTGGCTAGCGCTTTGCGATCCATCCCGCGGCTGTGCAGGAGCATGGCGAACAAGCCAACATCGACGGCGTCGCTGTGGCCAATGCTCTCCACCAGGCGGCGCGCCAGTTCGTGATCGGGCAGGTCGTGCAGCGGCACGATGGACTTGGCAAGGCGCTCGGAAATAGCAGCGCCGAATGTCGACAGCAGGGTGATATTGCGAAGGTGTGTGGACATGGAATCCTCTTGCGGCGGCGGGGTCAGGCGGTGGTGAGATGCACGCCGAGGCGTCTGCGCTCTGCGGCGGTCTCGGCGCGGGCCATGACAAACGTGTCGTAGCGGCAGCGTTTGATGGCTGCCTCGATGAATGACGCGCCCGCAGCGAGCGTGGCGCGTTCCTGCTGGGTGATGTTGACGTCCGTCCCATCGGCGCAGCGATCCACGATGCTGCAAAGCGCGCGCTTGACTGAGCGGATGTAGGGATCAAACTCGGCGATTCCCTGGGCGTGAACAGCGCGTTCCGTGGTGGCAACCATGGTCACCACGGTGTTGTAACCATCGGCTGTTGGCGTGCGCAGAAAGCCGTCCAGGTGGACGTACCACTGCAGTTCGAGCTTGGCCGTGTTCTCCGCTGTCATCGGCACGCGGAGCTGGCGAGGTCGATAGGGCTTGTTGCGGGATTTGCGCATGGTTCAGCCCTCCATGAATTCAGCGTCGCCGACCAGCGCGTCGAGCGCATCGCAAGCCCGGCAGATGTCGAGCGCGGCGTTGATTTCGCGGTCGATGGGTCGCAGCTCAATGCCGTTGTCAGGGCCGAAGTTCGGCAGAGCCGGGTCGACCAGGTGCACGACGATGCCGCCGCGCACGCGCAACTCTTGGGCGTCTTCGGGGCCGGCGAGATCCAACACCAGGACGTGGTGGGCGCTGAGTTCGTCGACGAGAGCGTCAGTTACAGAGGGGGCGGCGACAAAGGCGTGCGTGCGCGCCAGATAGTCGGCGGCGAAAGCCCGGCCGGCACCGCGGCCGGTGAGTCCGATCAGCATGGTGGGTCCTTCAATCGAGGTCGTTGGCCTGGCGGCGCTTGAAGTCGTCGGCGGGTCGCGTGCGCCGGCGAGCGGCGCTGCGCTTCGTGGCCTCGGCCCGCAGGCGCGTCTTCACAGACGCGATCAGGGCGAGGCGGGTAGGGGTGTGTTCGAGCGCCTCCTCGGGGACGCCGCTCCACTTGAGGCGGCGAAACTCCTTCAGCAGGGCGACTTTTGAGAAAGGCAGCGGCGGCATGTGCCTAAGCCGCGCTGGGAGCGCTCTTGACGGCTGTGGGTGCGCGCTCGTCGTGTTCAAGAGCGCAGGCATGGACTGCGTAGACGGCCACCGCCAGGGCGGCGTGGGTAAGCCAATGTAGGCCACCATGAAAGCCGCGGCGGGCGGTCACGGTCTTGAGGCGATTCCTTCGGGTCATGAACTCTCCATCGAGGGGCACCTGCCGGTGCCGTCGATGGCGAGATTACCAAGTAGTAATATTACAGGTCAACACCGTTTGGTAATATTTTCGCCCGTGCGACGTCCTGGAGGCATTCTCCAAGCGCAGACGGTATTGGCCAGCTCCCTTGGTCAGGTCCGTTTTGAGGTGAAAAGCGGTGCTCCGCGGCCGGCTCTACTGGGCGGCTAATGCGGGCCGCTTAAGGGACGGTGTGCCCTGCGAGTTACAGCTCAAGTGTGGCGGTCATGATGACGCCACAAATGTGATCGTCCTTTTGCAGGCGCAAAAAGCGGTTGGGCCACTCCGGATTGAGGGCCTCGAGAAAGAGCTCCCCGTCGACCAGGGTCAGCTTTTTGAACGTTGCCTCGTTGCCGTTCCGGCGCACGATGACGAACTTGCCAGGCTGTGCTTCGACGTCCGGATTGACGAAGAGCAGCATGCCTTCCGGGAACGACGGCGACTGACCCGCCGGCGCTGTCATTGAGTAGCCCTTGACTCTCAAAACGAAGCCTTGCGGCCCGAGATCCTTATGGCAGTAGTGATAGGCCTGCGCAGTAGCAGGTTCAAAGTTATCCGCGATTTCTGTCCACATCCCCGCTTGTACCCATGATATCTCGGGGTATGCCCGGGACCTCATGTCAGGTCCGGTTTCGAAGTTGTTCCCGAGAGAAGGGAAATTGTAAGCGTCTGCCGGAGAGTCCGCACTTCCAAAAAGCGGCAAGTCTCCGCTCCCGGTTGCCTGATCGAGCCAGCCGGGAGGGATGTGCGCCAACTCCTCAATACGTCGCGCCTTCTTCTCGCCAAAGCTCTTGCTGCCGCGCGAAAGGCCGGAAATTTCCCCCTGATTCATGCCGGTCTGCCGGATGAATTCAGCCTGGGTGCCGTACTTCTGCGAGATCAGGAGTTGAAGGCGCTGGCGCCGGATGTCAACGATGGTCATAGGCCACAATTATCCCTACCAATTACTTTAAGGTAAAACACCAAAGAGTGTTGTTCGGAAATTACAATATGGTAATATCCGGCGTCATGGACAAGCTACTGGCCTACCTGAACAGCCTCGATAGGGCGCAGCGCGCTGCCTTCTGTAACGCGCTGGGAACCTCTGAGGGCTACCTGCGCAAAGCGATTAGCGCGGGCGGGAGATTCAAGTGCGAACTGTGTGTGTTGATTGAGCGACACGCGGAGGGGCGGGTCACGCGCAAGGATTTACGGGCCGATTGGCCGCGAGCCTGGCCAGAGCTTTTCTATGTCGAGCCGCGGCTCTGGCTCATTCCTGTCGAGGAATGGCTGAGGCTATTGGCAAGCTAAGGGCCGCACCATGCGCGACGCGGAAGCGCGCCGAATGACGTCGAGGGGTACTCCGCCGCCTCTCGACGGTATTCAAACGGCGAAGAAATTTGGGCTTGGGTTGGAACACGTTTTCTTCCTGAGCGCGCGGTCGTAGCGCCGCGCTTTGACGAAGAGTATCCGATTGTGCTGCTTAAGCGACACGATCAATTTTGCGGGGGGTTACCGTGACTTACGAGTATTCCGACATCGATCCATTGGAGTCGATGTACAACTTGGCGCGCCGCTACCCCGGCAGCGTCGAGGGATTGGCGGTGGCGCTGGGTCGGCGCATGGACAAGCACGTGGTTCCTTCGGTCCTGCGCAACAAGCTGCGGCCGAACATCTATTCTCATTTCCTCACTGCCGAGGAATTCAGCCTCATCATGGAGTTGTGCCAGGAGGCCAACGTACTGCGGCCGTTCGCCCCGTTGCAAGCGATGAATCTGCGGCACGGCATGGTGGCGGTTGACATTCCCGCAGGGCCTACGGCAACGCAGGACATCATCCGAAAAGTCGGCGTCCTCTCGAAAGAATTCGCGGAGTTGGTGGCCGTGGTCATGGAAGACGCGAGCGATGGCGTCATTGATGCGAAGGAGTGCGAGCGCATCAAGAAAGAGGCGTTTGACGTCATGCAAGCGGTGGTGCAACTGACAACGGCTGTCGAGGCCGCGCAGGTCCAGCAGCCGGGGGCGCGCGACGAATGACCCGGGTTGATCTGTTGCCGGCCTCGCTGTCCTCGGCGCAGGCCGGGCGCCAGCGTGCGCTGTTGCGCAAGCGCAAGCCTCTCACGCGGCGCGAGTTGCTCTCTGTCTTTGCGCGCATCAGAAAGCGCATCCTCAAGGGTGGCGAGCCTTTCGGCGTCTTTGCGATCAAGCATGGTCGTGGCCGCGTCTTTCGTCTCATCAGCATCCGGCATGCCGACTACGAGGCGCAGTTGCGCGTCGACAAGGCCATGCAGCATTGGGTCGCCACCTACGACGGCAGCGCAGATCTTGCGCTCGTGTGGGACGACCTGTGCGATTTCGACAAGCCGCTAGCCGCGGCAAACAATGCCATGGCGGCGCAAGTCCGCCAGTAAGACCTCATCATGTCTGCTACTTCAATCAAGCTCACTATCGCCGAGTTGCAGGCTCTCGCCGGCGCCGGCGCGGATGCCGTCAATGTCTACGTCATGGGGATTCGCCCGCGCATGGACTACCGCACGGGTGTGGTGGGCCGTACTGTCGCGATCTCCTACCAGGCAATCAAGGAATGGACCGAGCGCCTTGCGCGGCCTGGCGTGCGTTTCTTCGCGTATAGCCGGGATCAGATTCGCCGTCTCGTGGACCAGCTGGTGAACCTTGGCCTGGTGCGAAAGGAGGGCGGCCATCGTGAGCTGGTCCTGCGTTGCCTCCTCGCTGACACGGATAATTGCGCGCAAAAAAAAGCCGCCAAGGGTTCGCCATACCCGGCAGGTGCCAGCCAAGCCAGTCAGGACAAGGGAAAACAGGCTGTCGGGAAAACAGCCCGAACCGCGAAAGCCGCCCCACATCCGGAGTCCGGATTAAAAGCCTCTTCCCCTACCCCTTCTCGCCTACGGCGCGAAAGGGATGGAAAGGCCATCGACCCTCACGCACCTACGGTGCGAGAGGACGATAAAACCCAAGGCGGCGAAACACAGGCCGGGTCAGAAGCGCAGCGGCTCTCAGAGGAACGCCACGAGCCGGCAAAGCGCGGTGGGAAAGGGCCTGCGGCCCCGAAATCAGAGAAGGGGGCTAGGTCCCTCGTTCGGTGGCAGGCGCATCTGGCGTGGCCGGTGGACATGACGGGCCAGCAGCGGGCCTACCTTGCACGAAGGCTGCGCCCGCTAGGCGCGAAGCTCGGCCAGCTTGTTTTGGACGAGTGGCGGGGCGAGTGTGCGACCGGCGGCATCCGCGCGCCGTGGCGCTATCTCAGCTGGCTGATCACGCAGGCGCAGCTGGACGGCTGGGAGCCGGTCCACGCAGCGGAGGTGGCAAGGAGGCGTGAGTTGGCGCGGTTGAATCACGCTGCAAACGAGGCGGTGCACGCGGCCAAGGTGGCGAGCGTGCCGCCGCTGCCGCTGCCTCGCGGGAGGCTGGCAACGCTCGTCGCGCCGCCGCCGAGCAAGCGAGCAAACTGGAGCAGGGCATGATGGTAAAGCGCGCAGAATCGGGTACGGGCAACGAGCCACCGGCATGGGTGGTGGAGCGGCTGGAGTCGTGGGGCGAGTGGGCGTCGAGCGGTGGCCAGCGCAACGGCTATGGCGCAAGCTGTCTCACCCTTGAGGAGATCCGTTCCATGCCGGTGCGCGCCTACGTGCCGGTGTCGGAGCCGGTGTGCGACCTCACGCACGAGGCGCTGCGCAAGATGCCGCTGGAGTGGTTCCAGTTGGCCGGCAAGGTCTACATTGAGCGCATGCCCGTGCGGCTCGCTGCGGAAGAACTCGGCATGAGCCGCGCCAAGGCATTTCGCGTGCATTTGCTGGTTTTCAAAGCGCTCGAATTTTTCATTAAGAATCCGAGGGTTAAGGACCCACCCTTGCACCTGCTCTTGAAATCGTGAGATTCCTTAGGTAGATTTCGGCTACGCTGTGGTTTCAGTGCGTGCAGCGAAACAAGCCCGATCCGGTTCTTACCTGGTCGGGCTTTTTGCTTTCCGGGCGAGTGGGGGCTCCGAACGGTAAGCACGCAGGCGCACTGTTGTCGTGGTGTCTCCTTGGCCCGCCGAAAGCGGGCCTTTTCGTTGGGCCGGTCGTGCATGGTTGCGACCGGCCCAATCTTTTTGGGGTGTTCATGGAGCGTAAAGACTGGCGCCGCATGTACGGCACCAAGCAATGGTTTCGGCTCCGGCACCACCAATTGAAAGATCACCCGTGGTGTGCGTTCTGCGCGCAGGTTGGGCGCCGATCGTTGGCCACCATCGTCGACCACAAGACGCCGCATCGTGGCGACGAACAGTTGTTCTACGACGAGCGGAACCTGCAGTCGCTGTGCAAGCCCTGTCATGACGGCGCGAAGCAGCAGCTGGAGAAGAGCGGGACGCTGCGGGGCTGCGGTGTCGACGGCCTGCCGCTGGACGGCAATCACCACTGGAACCGAGGGGGCTAGGCCCCGTTTTGGTGCCTCCCGAGGGGGTGGGGGGGTAAAAAACTTTTGGCGCCGCCCCTTCCACACCGCGTGCCTCCCTTTCTTTGTACGACCGGGAAATATGGGAGGGGGGTATAGCAAACAGGGGAGGTAGCGATGGCTGGAAATTCAAACTCCGGGCGCAAGGCGTTGCCCGCGACGGTGCATCTGATCCAGGGCAACCGAAGCAAAAAACCGCTGAGCGAAATCACGCAGTCCGGCGTGCAGTGGGAACTGGTGGCGGATGCGCCCGAATGTCCCGAGGTGCTCGACGATGCGGCGCGCGAAGTGTGGGACGAGCTGGCGCCGGACCTCTACATGCTCGGCCTCATCAACAAGCTCGACCAGGGCGAGCTGGCCGTGTACTGCCAGGCGTATGCCGACTGGAAGCACGCCCGCGGCATGATCCAAGAGGTGAAGAACAGCGCGCGCGGCAAGTCGGCGAAGCGGGACGCGGGCTACATCGAGTCCACGCCGAGCGGCTACAAGCAAATCAGCGTCTGGATGCAGATCGCCAACCGAGCGGAAGAGCGCATGCGCTCCTCCGGCGCGTTGTTCGGCCTCAACCCTTCGGCGCGTGCGCGCGTGCAGCTGCCGGCGGGCGGCCAAGGGGAGTTGTTCCGTGGTGACGAAAGGGAAAAAGCCAGCAAGTACTTCGGTGGATGATGACCGCACGACCGCATACGCGCATGCGGTCGTGGCCGGTGAGATCCTGGCTGGGCCGCATGTGCGCGCCGCGTGCTCGCGGCATTTGCGCGACCTGGTGGAGGGGCCGGCTCGCGGGCTGGTGTGGGATCTCGCCGCGGCCCAGCGCGCCATCGGCTTCTTCGAGGATGTACTCTGCCTGAACGGTGGCGATTACGAAGGCAAGCCGTTCGACGTACAGCCGTGGCAAGCGTTCATCATCGGCTCGCTGTTTGGCTGGAAGGGGTCCGATGGTTACCGGCGTTTCCGCGTCGCCTACGTCGAAACGGCAAAGGGCAGCGGCAAGTCACCGCTGGCCGCTGGCATCGGGCTCTATGGGCTGACCTCCGATGGTGAATCGCGCGCCGAGATCTACGCGGCGGCGACGAAAAAGGACCAGGCGCAGATCCTGTTCCGCGATGCGGTGGCCATGGTCGACCAGTCGCCGCTCCTGGCCAGTCGGATCGAAAAGTCCGGCGGCGCCATGCGGGAATTCAACCTCTCGTATCTGCCCACGTCGTCATTCTTCCGGCCGGTCAGCGCCGACGATGGCCAGTCGGGGCCGCGCCCGCATATCGCGCTGCTCGACGAGGTGCACGAACACAAGGGTCCGCACGTCGTCGAAATGCTGCGGGCCGGCACGAAGAGTCGGCGCCAGGCGCTGATCTTCATGATCACCAATAGCGGCACCGACAAGCGCACGGTGTGCTGGGATTACCACGACTACGGCGCCAAGGTCAGTGCCGGCTCGTTGTCCGACGACAGCTTCTTCGCGTTCATCTGTGCGCTCGATGAGGGCGACGATCCGTTCAAGGATGAGGCGTGCTGGGGCAAAGCCAATCCCAGCCTCGCGTATGGCATCCCGGGCATGAAGTACCTGCGCGAACAGGTGACGCAGGCGCGCGGCATGCCGTCCAAAGAGGCGACCGTGCGGCGCCTTTGCTTCTGTGAATGGACGGAGGCCGCTTCGCCGTGGATTGGTGCCGATCTGTGGTTTGCCTGCCAGCCCAAGCCGCCGCCGACGCTTGCGTCGCTCTACGGTCGCTCCGGCGTCGCCGGACTGGACCTCTCCAGCACGCAGGATTTGACCTCGCTCGTCGTGGCGCTGGACCCGACCGACGATGACCCGATCGCGCGGATCATCCCGTACTTCTGGCTTCCGGGTGATGGTCTCCACGAAAAGGCCGAGCGCGATCGCGTGCCGTATCTGGCCTGGCGGGATGCTGGGTATCTAGAGGCGGTGCCGGGCCGCGCCATCAACAAGCTGTTTGTGCTGCGCCGGCTCGCCGAGGTCAGTGCGATGTTCGATCTGCGCGAGATCGCGGCGGATCGGTGGCGTGTCGAGGATTACGAGGCGCTCATCGAGCAGGAGGGGCTGAGCCTGCCGCCGTTCTACAAGTTCGGGCAGGGCTTCAAAGACATGGGGCCGGCTGTCGACGAGTTCGAGCGGCTTCTGCTCGACCAGCTGCTGGCGCACGACGGGAATCCGGTGATGACATGGAACGCCGCGAATGCGGTCACCGAGGAAGACCCGGCGGGCAACCGGAAGTTGTCAAAGCAGCGCGCGACCGGGCGCATCGACGGCATCGTGGCCGGCGTGATGGCTGTCGGCCGACTCGTCGGTGTGACGGAATCCAACGAAATTGAGAGCGGCTACGCCACCTTGGACTGATATGGGCTTCTTTGACTTTTTGCGCGGCGCCAGCGTGGCGTCAGATTCCCCGCCGGCCGACGAGCCGCCGGCGGGGCGGGTGGAGCCGACCTTTCACAATCAGTCGGTCATCGTTCAATCGTCGGACCCGACGCTCATGGAGTACTTTGGCGGCGGCGGGCAACCCTCGGCGGCGGGTAAGGCCGTGACCGAAGACACGGCCGCGCGCGTGGCGATGGTGTTCGCCTGCACGCGGCTCATTGCCGGCGCCATGGCGTCCCTGCCTCTGCATTTTTACGAGCGCACCGCCGGCGGCGGGCGGCAGCGATGGGAGACGCCGCTGTGGTGGCTCTTCAACGAGCAGCCCACGCCGCGCTTCTCGGCCGCGACGTTCTGGGAGTACATCATCAAGTCGATTCTGTTCCACGGGGACGGCTTCGCCACCCTGCGGCGCAACAGCGCCGGCACGCCGGTTCAGGTCGTGCCGCATCATCCGGCTGATGTGCTGGTCGAGCGCAAGGGAGACCGGCTCGCGTACTACGTGCAGGATCTGGGCGTGCGCCGCGGCTACGACCAGGACGACGTGCTGCATTTCCCCGGCTTCGGCTTTGACGGGCGCCGAAGTCTCTCGGTGATCCAGTACGCGGCCAAGCAGCAAATCGGTTTCAACCTGACCACGGACGAATTCCGTGGGCGGTTCATGAGTCAGGGGCTGCACACGCCATTCTTCTTTCAGACCGACAAGAAGATGGATCCGGACAAGCGCGAAATGATGCGCAGCGAGTTTGAGCGCAAGTATCGCGGCTACCAGAACGTCGGGGCGCCCATGGTGCTCACCGAGGGCGTGACGCTCAAGACCATCCAGATGTCGATGGCCGACGCGCAGCTCATCGAGCAGCTGAAGATGTCCAACGCCGACATCTGCCGCTCGTTCGGCGTGCCGCCCTTTATGGTCGGCGATCCGGAAGGGGCCACCAACTGGGGCAGTGGGATCGAGCAGCAGGGGATCGGCTTCGTCATGTACACCCTGCAGCCCTACACCAATCGGAACGAGCAGGAAGTCAATCGCAAGCTCTTCCGCACCAGCAAGTACTTCGGTGAATTCAATGTCGATGGCCTGCGCCGTGGCGATCAGAAAAGCCGTGCCGAATTCTTTAAGACCGCGCTCGGTGGTACGCAATCACCAGGCTGGATGGTGCCGAACGAAGTCCGCGCGATCGAGAACATGCCGCCCATCGTGGGTGGCGACAAGCTCTTTGCCCCTGTGGCGAAACCCAACGGAGATAAGCCAAATGAAGGCACTCAAGAACCGGCTTAGTCAGCTGCTGCGTAACGAAGCCAAAGCCGGCCCAGGCATTCGCGCCGAGGGCGACACGCTGTATCTGTACGACGTGATCGGCGACTGGGGCGTGCCCGCTGATGGGTTCGCCAAGGCGCTGGCTGCCATGACGGCCGACGTGGTGCATCTGCGCATCAATTCGCCCGGCGGCGATGTGATGGACGGGCGCGCCATGGCCACCGCGATCGCCAACTATCCGGGCAAGGTCATCGCGCACATCGACGGGATCGCCGCCAGCGCGGCCACCTACGTTGCCCTGGCCGCCAGCGAGGTCGAGATCAGCGAGGGCGCGTTCTTCATGATCCACAACGCCTGGGCGGTGGCCATCGGCAACAAGGCGTCCATGACGGAAATGGCTGCGCTGCTCGATAAGGTCGACGGCACCATCGTGGCCGACTACAAGCGCAAGACGGGCAAAGACGAGGCCCAGATCGTCGCGTGGATGGCCGCCGAAACGTGGTTCACCGCCGATGAGGCCAAAGAACATGGCTTCGTCGACCGCGTCGTGCCCGCGGCGAAGTCGGGCGGCGACGCCAAGGCATGGAACCTCGCCGCCTACCAGAACGCACCGGCAGCGCTCACTGCGCCGCCGGCCAACGAGCCGGACCTTGCCGAGATCGCCGCCAGCAACGCGCGGCGACTTCGGTTGCTCGAAGCCGCGTAACGCCTCTCGCGTTGCCAAACCGCCCGCCCTGGGAAACCACGGCGGGCTTTTTCATTTCCATCTCTGGAGAACACATGATCCAAGCACTGCGCGAGAAGAAAGCGGCACTGGCCCGCGACGCTCGCAACATCCTGGCCAGCAAGGGCGACGCCAAATGGTCCACCGATGACCAGAAGAAATACGATGACCTGCTGGCGCAGATCGAGGCCGTGAATGCCGAGATCGAGAACCACCAGCGGCTGCTGGACATCGAGGCCGACAACGCCTTTAACGAGATCACCGGCCAAGAGCCCGGCCGTGGCGGTGCTGCGCCGCCGGCAGCGGCGGTCGACCCGCAAACCGCCAAGGCACGTGCGCTCTTCGACAAGTGGCTGCGCAATGGTCCGACCGCGCTGACGTCTGACGAATGGCAGCTGGTGCGCAACACCATGTCCACCACCACGCCCGCCGAAGGTGGCTACACCGTGCAAACCGACGTGGCAACCCGCTTCATCGATGCGATGTCGGCTTATGGTGGCATGCGCGATGTGGCGGAGACCATCCGCACGGCTACCGGCAACCCGATGGGCTTTCCGACCACGGACGGCACCACCGAGGAAGGCGAAATCGTCCCCGAGAACACCCAGGCGGGCACGGCCGACATTTCCTTCGGCACGCGACCGCTCAACGTGTACATGTTCGGCTCCAAGATCATCACGGTGCCGATCCAGCTGCTGCAGGACAGCACGCTGAATATCGAGTCGCTGGCGTTCAATCGCATGGCCACCCGCATCTCGCGCGCGGCCAACCGCAAGTTCACGGTGGGTACCGGCACCGGCGAGCCGACGGGCCTGATCACGGCGGCCGCGGTGGGCAAGACCGGCGCCACGGGCAGCACCACCTCGGTGGGCTTCGATGACCTGGTTGACCTGCAGGAGTCGGTCGACGAGGCGTACCAGGCCGGCGCCCGCTGGATGTTCGCGCAGAGCACCCGCAAGGTGGTGCGCAAGCTCAAGGACGCCAACGGTCGCCCGATCTGGACGCCCGGTTACGAGGGCGGCATCACCAAGGGCGCGCCCGACGAGCTGCTCGGCAAGCCTGTGACCCTCAATAGCCACGTACCCGCGATGGCGGCGAACGCGAAATCGATCTCGTACGGCCAGCACGACAAGTACATGATCCGCGACGCGCTCGAGGTGACGCTGTTCCGCTTTGCCGATTCTGCCTATGCGTCGAAAGGTCAAGTTGGCTTCCTGGCCTGGGCGCGCAGCGGCGGCAACCTGATGGACCTGTTGGCCGTCAAGGCCTACCAGAACTCGGCCACCTAAGCCGAGGCGATCGCGCTGGATGGCCCGGCTGGGCCGTCCCTACCAACCCAGCTTTAGGAGTCGCAATGAGCGATCTAACCAACGAAGACAACGGCGGTACCGTGGGCGGTGTCGAGGATAACGGCGCCGAGGCGGCGCGCATCGCCGCGGAGCAGGCTGCTGCAGCGGAGGCTGCAGCCAAGAAGGCGGACAGGGCTGCGGTGCCCGTCAAGGCACGCGTGCTGGTGGACTGCGAGCACGGTGCGCCCAATCAGGTGGTGACGCTGCCCAAGGCCGTCGCTCTCGCGGCAGAGAAGGCCGGCGTGGTCGACACCGCGAAAGAGGCGGTCGCCTACGCCGAGTCGATCGCCCAGGGCTGACCATGCGTTACGAGACCGTGACGGAGCCTGCCGACGAGCCGGTCTCGCTGGCGCAGGCCATGGAGCAGGCGAGGATCGACGGCATCGACGCTGATCCCAACCTGCAGGCTCGGCTCGCGGGTGTTCGGCGGGCGACCGAAACCTACCTGCGTCGGCCGCTGCGTGCACAGCAATATCGGGCGCTGCTCGACGATGACGAGCAGCTCGGCGAGATCCTGGTGCGCGGCTACGGGCCCGCGACGGTCACGTCGGTCTCGTATCTCGACGCCAGCGGCGCGCGGCAGACCGTGCCGCTGCTGGCGTACCGCACCGAGGAGGTCGCGCGCGGGCTGCTGGTGCGGCCCGTCAAGGCGTGGCCGGCGGGATCCGGCTTCCAGATCGAGTTCGATGTGGGCTTCGCGACCGTGCCCGAGGACATCTGCCTGGCGATCCTCATGCTGTTCGCCGAGCTGTATGCCAAGCGCGAGGTGTCGGCCACCACCTTGTCCGAGTCCGATTTCAACATGTACGACTGGCTGCTGGCGGATTACCGCTGCGGCATTGGGCTCTAGGAGGGGCGATGCTCAGTGAAGTCACCATTTTGCGGGAGCCCGGCGCAGGGGAGCTGGATCGGCGGGTGCAGATCCGCCGGCGGCTGGATCTGCCGGTCGGCGTCGTCGACGTGGAGCAGACCTTTCCGGCCACGATGCCGCGCTGGGCCAAGGTCGTGCCCGTCAGCGCGGCGACGTACATGGAAAGCGCCGCCACCGACTCGGCCGTCACGCATCGCGTGATCGTCCGCTACCTCGATGGGCTCACCGACGCGCACGAAGTCGTACACGGTGACGCGGTCTACCGGGTCAAGCGCGCGGCCCATATGAACGGCGCCAAGCGCTTCACCATGATCGAGGTGGAGGAGCTGCGCCATGGCTAAGTCCGGCTTTTATGTGCACGTCGAAGGCTTCGAGGGATTTGATCGCTCGATCGACTTCGACAAGAAGCAGATTCGGCGCGCCATGCGCCAAGCGGGCGCCCTGGTCGTGAAAGATGCCCGTGGCCGCGTGACGAAGCAGGGCGCATCCAAAGGGGGCGGCTACCCGTCCAGGCGGACGGGGCGCCTGGCCAAGTCCATCCGGGCCAAGGTCAGCCGATCCGGCTTTCTGGTGCGCATCGAGCCAAAGACCGGCAAGGACGTGCCGGCGAGCGATCCCTACTTCGCCTATCTGTATTACGGCGTCCGCAGGGGTGCGACCAGGCGAAAGGACCACAAGGCCCAGTCCAGCGGCCCGTACCGCGTCCAGCCCCGTGCCAACTACATGGCGGATGCCTTGGAAGCCCAGGCGGGGCCGGTGCGGAATCTCTTGAGTGCTGCGCTCGCGGCTGGTCTGCGGGTGAAGTGACAACGCCACAACCTCTCACCAGCCCCGCCGCGCGCGGGGCTTTTTCTTGCCATGAAACTCTCCCCGGTAATCGACCAGCTACGCCGTTACGCGCCGACGTTTGGCGGCCGCGTGGCCGGTGGCTTGGAGTTCGAAGTGGTGCGCGACAGCGCGCTGCTGTCGATGCCGGCCGCCTATGTCGTGATGACGGCCGACGATCCCGGTGACAACGCCGAGCAGACCGGCATCCGCCAGGCCATCGTCGACGAGTTCGACGTGGTGGTGGCGCTCAAGACGGGCGACGAGCGTGGTCAGTCCGTCGCCGATCCACTGCATGACATCCGCGCCGAGCTGCTGCGCGCGCTGGCCGGCTGGAAGCCGTCCGACGACTACGAACGCGTCATGTACGACGGCGGCCAGCTGCTGCTGATCGACCGTGGCCGGGTGTTGTACCGCTTCACGTTTCGGTGCGAGTGGACCCTGGGCCATGGGAGTGCGCCGGAAACCTTCGAGGAGCTGGAGTTGGCGGGCCTGCCTCCTATTGAGGGCATCACGATCAATCTCGACGCCATCGACCCGATGGCGGATCCCAACCTGAACAAGCCCGGCCCCGATGGCCGGATCGAAACCGTGCTCCGCGTGGAGCTAGACGAAGGATGACCATGAACGCTGACCGCAAGACGGTCCACGTGACCCCGGCTGAGGGGCGCGTGGTGCCGGATCCGCAATACCGCGACAACCTGCCGCCCGAGGGGCGCGCCGTGGTCCGCACTCCTTACTGGGTGCGTCGCATCAACGATGGCGACGTGACGATCGAGGGCGAGCCGGGGGCCGCCGTCGAAAGCGTGGCCGAAGTCCAGGGCCAAGCCAGTGAGGCCGAAGTGGCCCCGGCCGGCAAGACGGGTAAGGGGGGCAAGTAATGTCCGTGCCATTCAGCAACATTCCGAACGACCTCCGCGTCCCGCTGTTCTTCGCCGAGGTCGACAACTCGCAGGCCGGCGGCGGCTCCGCCACAATGAAGCGCCTGCTGATCGGGCAGGCCAGCGACGACGCGACGGGGGTGGCCGGCAAGCTGTATCTGGCGACGCGCCAGGCGGACGTCGATGCGATCACGGGCGAGGGCTCCATGCTCTCCGCCATGTACCGCAAATTCCGCCTCGGCGATCCGATGGGGCAGATCTGGATGCTCCCGGTCAAGCTGGCGTCCGGCGTGGCCGCGACGGGCAAGTTCGCGATCGCCGGCACTGCCACCGAGGCGGGCATCCTGTCGGTGTATGTCGCGGGCCGCCGGCTGCAGGTGACGGTGGCCAGTGGCATGGCAGCAGCGGCCGTCGCCACTGCGCTGGCCAACGCCATCAACGCGGCGCTCAACATGCCCGCCAAGGCAGTGGCGGCGACCGCCGACGTGACAGTCACCTGTAAGTGGAAGGGTGCCACCGGCAACGACATCCGTCTGGAGATGAACCGCGCCGGCCTGACCAATGGCGAGCGCACGCCGGCGGGCCTGACCGTCACGGTGACGGCGATGGCGTCAGGTGCCGGCAATCCGGACATGGACGCGGTGCTGGCGGGGGCGGGTGACGAAGAGTTCGAGTTCGTCTGCCAACCGTGGACCGACTCCACCACACTGAATGCCTGCGCGGACTGGATGAGCGACATCTCCGGGCGCTGGGCATGGATGGCGCAACTCTACGGCCACGTCTACACGGCGATTCGTGGCGCGGTCGGCGCGCTGGTTGCGGCCGGTTCGGTGCGCAATGATCAGCACATGACCATGGGCGGCATCGAGGCCAATGTGGCCTCGCCCGTATGGGAAGTGGCGGCGGCGTTCGTCGCGCGCCAGGCGGTGTTTATCTCGGCGGACGTGGCTCGCCCCACGCAAACCGGCCAGCTGCTTGGCATCGACGCGGCGCCGGCCGGCGAGCGGTTCCTGTTGCAGGAGCGTCAGGCGCTGCTCAACAATGGCATCGCCACCTTTGCCTCGGGCGATGGCACCCTGCGCATCGAGCGCGCCATCACGACGTACCAGAAGAACGCCTACGGGCAGGCCGACGACTCGTATCTCGACAGCGAGACGATGCACACCACGGCCTACGTGGTGCGCTACCTGCGCTCAATCGTCACCAGCAAGTTCGGGCGTCACAAGCTGGCCAACGATGGCACGCGGTTCGGGGAAGGGCAGGCCATCGTCACCCCGTCCATCATCCGCAACGAGCTGATCGCCGCGTACATGCGGCTGGAGCGTGACGGCATCGTGGAGAACGCCGATCTCTTCGCGCAGTACCTGGTGGTGGAACGTGACGCGAACAATTCGAACCGGGTCAACGTGCTGTTCCCGCCGGACTATGTGAACCAGCTGCGTGTCTTCGCGCTGCTCAACCAGTTCCGCCTGCAGTACCCCGACCAGGCCGCCGCGTAAGCACCGGCTGTCTCAACCTCGCGGCCCGCCATCGTGCGGGCCGTTTGCATTTTAGGAGACCGATATGGGTCAAAAAATTGCCGGTACCGTCTACGTCAAGGCGGACGGTACGCAGTTCGATTGCCAGGGCGCGGGCGAGGCGCCCATCACGAAGTACAAGCGCGAAAGCATCCGCCCCGGGATGATCAAAGAGGAGGATCTGGTCCCCTACATCAAGGCGGACATGTCGTTCACCAAGGACTTCCCGCTCACCAAGCTGCAGGACGCGATCGACATGGTGGTCACGATCGAGTTCAAGAACGGAAAGACTTACGTGCTCACCGGCGCTTACGTGGTCGGCGAGCCGTCCGCTGCTGGCGATGACGGCAAGGTGTCGCTCGAGTTCAATGGCGTGGAGGGCAAGTGGCAATGACGACAACCACCATCAAGCTCACCAAGCCCGTCAACGCGCACGGTGAGGCGATCGACGAGATCGTGCTGCGCGAGCCCAAGCCGGCCGACGCCCGGGTCATCAAGGCCATGCCGTACTGGATCGACAAAGACGAGAACGTGCAGCTCAACCCGACCGCCGCGGCGCAGTACCTGGTCAAGTGCGGCGGCATTCCGATGTCGGCTGTCGACGAACTCGATCTGTCCGATTTCAATGCGCTGTGCTGGGCGGTCGCCGGTTTTTTCTTCAAGGGCAAGTCACCGACGCCGACGACCTGATCCGCGTCGCGTACGACCTTGCCAGCTTCTGGAAGGTGGATCCCGAGGTGGTGCTCGACCGGCCGGTCAGCATCATCGCGGAGCAGTACGACCACGCCATGCGCATCAACCGGCAAAGCGTGCCGGACACGGAGTAGGGGATGGCCGATAAGTTTCAACTCAAGGCGCTGATCACCGGCGTCGACAAGCTGTCGCCCACGCTGGCAGGCATCCGCAAGAACCTCGCTGGTTTCCGGAAGGGGCTCAAGGCCGATGGCATGGGCAGCCTTTCGTTCGGCGACGTGCTGGCGGGTGGCGCCCTGGCGGCGCCGGTGATCGCCGCGACCAGGGCGGCGATCGACTTCGAATCGGCGATGGCCGACGTGCGCAAGGTGGTCAACTTCGAGACGCCGGGCGAATTCAAGGAAATGGGGCAGGACATCGTCAACATGTCCAAGCGCCTGCCGATGGCCGCCAAGGACATCGCGGCCATCACCGCCGCCGGCGGCCAGGCCGGATTCGCCAAGTCTCACGAGGAGCTGCTGCAGTTCTCCGAGGACGCCGTCAAGATGGGCGTGGCGTTCGACCAGAGCGCTGCGACGGCCGGCGAGATGATGGCCACCTGGCGCACGTCGTTCAAGCTGGGGCAGACCGAGGTGGTCACGCTGGCCGACCAGATCAACTACCTCGGCAACACGGGGCCGGCCAAGGCGAACAAGATCTCCGAGATCGTGACGCGGATCGGCCCCCTGGGCGAGGTGGCCGGCTTCGCGGCCAGCCAGATCGCCGCCATGGGTGCAACGCTGGCGGGCATGGGGGTGCAGGAGGAGATCGCCGCGACTGGCATCAAGAACATGATGCTCACGCTCACCTCGGGCACCAGTGCGACGAAAGAGCAGCAGCAGACGTTCAAGGCGCTGCGACTCGATGCCAAGCGGCTCGCCGTAGATATGCAGAAGGACGCGCAGGGCACGATGCTGCGCGTGCTGACGGCCATCGGCAAGGTGGACAAGTCGAAGCAGGCATCGGTGCTCGACGGGCTGTTCGGCAAGGAATCCATCGGGGCGATCGCGCCGCTGCTCACCAACATGGATCTGCTCAAGGCCAACTTCGAGAAGGTGGGTGACGCCTCGAAGTACGCCGGCTCGATGCAGGCCGAATACGCGGCCCGCGCGGACACCACGGCGAACAACATGCAGTTGATGCAGAACCGGGTCGCCGGTGTCGGCATCGCGGTCGGCAACATCCTGCTGCCGCCACTCAATAACTTCCTCGCGGTGGCTGGCCCGCTGGTCGATGGCGTGGCTGCATTCGCCAATGCCAGCCCGGGCGTGATTCAGGGCGTCCTGGGCGCTGCTGCGGGCCTCTTGGTGCTCAAGCTGGCGGTGGTGGGGGTGTCGGGCGCCATGGCGCTGCTTAACGGCATCCTGAGTCTGTCTCCGGTCGGCCTGGTGGTGCGCGGCATCGCGCTGGCGGCTGGCCTGTTGATCGCCAACTGGTCGACGGTGGCGCCGTTCTTCGCGGGCATCTGGTCGGCGATCAAGGGTTACGCCGAGGTCGCATGGGGCTGGATCAAGGTCGCGCTGGACTGGACCGTGCTGGCGCCGATCATCCGCAACTGGGAGCCGATCAAGGAGTTCTTCGGCGCGCTTTGGGGCGCGGTGGTAGCGGTCACTGGCGTCGCGTGGCAGGGCATCAAAGCCCTGTTCTACAACTTCACGCCCCTCGGTCTGATCATTTCCAACTGGGAGCCCATCGTCGCGTGGTTCCGCGGCCTGTGGGACCGGGTCCGGCCGTACATCGAGCCGCTGATGAGCGGCGCGCAGTGGGTCGGTCAGAAGGTCGGCGCGCTGTTCCAGGACTCGCGCCCGGCCGCCACCGAGGCACTCGGCAACGGGGTGCGCTCCGGCACGCAGGGCTTGCGGGACTGGACGGCATCCCTGTCTGGGCAGACGGCCCAGGCGCAGCAGCTGCGCGGCGACATGGTGGTGCGGTTCGAGAACGCGCCGCCGGGCACCCGTGTCGATCCAGGCAATACCAATCAGCCGGGGCTCACCATGACCCCGCGCGTCGGCTTCCGGTCGCTGTCCGGGGCATCCTAAAGGAGAAAGCATGGCCAGCTGGCGCGACAAGTTGCGCCCGGCGTCATTCCGCGGCGTCCCGTTCCAGGTGGATGGGGACAAGGTGCCCGTGGGGCGACGCACGGTCACGCACGAATACCCGGGCAAGAACGTGCCCTATGTCGAGGACATGGGGCGGGCAACGCGGGCGTACAAGGTCACCGCCTTCGTCATCGGCGCGGACTATATGGACAAGCGCGATGCCCTGCTCAAGGCGCTTGAGCAGGAGGGGCCTGGCGAGCTGGTGCATCCGTGGCTGGGCACGATGCAGGTCGCGGCGGGTGAGGGCGAAATGTCCCACGCTTACGCCGAGGGCGGCATGGCCCGCTTCGATCTGACCTTCACCGAGTCGAGCGAGCTGCTCAACCCGACCGCCAAGGTCAACACCGGCAAGGCGGCCTCCGCTGCCGGCGCGGCGCTGGCCGAGGGCGGGCTGACACGCTTCGAGCAGGCCATGGCCGCGGTCAACACGGCGCAGGTCAATGTCGCGCAACTGTCCAAGGCCGCCGCCGGCACGTTCGGCGCGCTGCAGCAGTACGCCGCGCCGCTGGCCGCGGCGATCGGGACCGCGCAGAACCTCGCCAGCCTGGTGCTCAACGCGCCGGGCGAGCTGACCGGCACGATTCGCGGCGTGATGGCCAACCTGCCGGGCGCCTTCCATGCGTTCGATGGCTTCGGCAGTGGGCTGGGTAGCCTGTTCGGCAAGGCCTCGGCGGTATCGTCGCTCGCGGCAATCGTGCCGCCGCAGGGTGAGGCAGCGGCGGCGGTCCACGATGCCACGGTGAAGCTCACGCAGGATCTGCTGATCGCCGACACCGTCAAGGAGGTGGGCGAGATGCCGGTGGCCACCGCGCCGGCGCCATTGCCGACAGCCCCGTCTGTGGACGTGCAGGTGCAGCAGCCGATCGAGCGGCCGGAGATCCCGGTGGCTGACGACGTGCTCGACGTGCGCGAAGAGGTCACAGAGGCGATTTGGGGGCAGGCGCAGGCCGCACCGCAGTGGCACTACCAGCTGCTGACCGATGCGCGGATTCAGGTGTCGCGGCACCTGGCGGCCGTGGCGCGGCCGGCGGTGAGGCTGACGACCGTCACGCCTGGCCAGCCGGTGCCGGCGCTGGTTCTCGCGTATGCGCGCTTTGGCGACGCCACGCGGGCCGACGAGATCGTGGTGCGTAACCGTGCGTCGCATCCCGGCTTTCTGCCGCCGGCGCCTCTGCAGGTGGCCATGAAATGAGCGATGCGAGCGAGGTAACGCTGACCGTCAACGGCATGGACTACGGCGGCTGGAAAGACGTGCGGATCGGGGCGGGCATCGAGCGCCAGGCGCGGGACTTCTCGGTCGGCATTACGTGGAAGTGGCCGGGCGGCGGTGACCGGCCGCGCATGATCCGGCAGGGCGATCGCTGCGAGGTCCGCATCGGTGGCGAGCTGATGCTGACCGGCTGGGTCGATGCGACGCCCGTGCGGTGGGATAGCCGGGAGATCTCCACCTCGGTGACTGGCCGGTCGCTGACGGGCGATCTGGTGGACTGTGGCGCTGACAACGCGCCCGGCCAGTGGCGCAATCAGGGCGTGCTGCGCATCGTGCAGGCGCTCGCGCAACCGTTTGGCATCACGGTGCGCAGTGAGCTGCAGGACAACGCGGCGCTCGCCGACCACACGATCCAGCCTGGCGAGACGGCGTTCGAGTCCATTGATCGGCTGCTGCGCCTGTCTCGGCTGTTGTCCACCGATGACGCGCAGGGGCGGCTTGTGATCGCCCGGCCGGGTAGTGCTGGCCGGGCGGTCGATCGCCTTGAGCGCGGCGTCAATCTGCTCAGTGGTGACGCGCCGCTGGACTTCGCGAATGTGTTTTCCGAGTACGTCAGCAAGGGGCAGCGGGCCGGGACGGATGAGGTCTATGGCCTGGCGGCCAGCGAGGTCGAGGCGCGAGCGACAGACGCGCGAATCCCGCGCAAGCGCGTGCTGGTGCTCCACGAGCGTGGGCAGATGACGCCCGAGCTGGCACGCCAGCGCGTGGCGTGGGAGCGCGAGAACCGGATCAGCAAGGCGCTGCAGGCCACTTATGAGGTGCGAGGCTGGCGGCAGTCCAACGGGGCGCTATGGCGGCACAACCAGATCGTGCGCGTCGTCGATCCGCTGGTGGGCTTCGACCGGGATCTCCTGATCACCGAGATCGAGTACAGCCTGAGCAACCAGGGCGGCACTAAGGCAAAGCTCACGGTGGCGCCGCCGGATGGTTTCGAGGCTGAGCCGCCGGATCCAAGCAAGCGCCGAAAACGGGACAAGACCGGCAAGGGGAAGGATGACTTCGAGTACCTGCTGCCGGCCGATTGGGAAAAAAGGAAATGAACCAGTTTGTGACAGGCATGCTCGCGCGTGGCGGGGTGGTGCTGGCCAACGCCGGCCGCAAGCTGCAGACGCTGCA
Organism: Cupriavidus sp. 05T41; assembly: GCF_056396525.1. Lineage (NCBI taxonomy): Bacteria > Pseudomonadati > Pseudomonadota > Betaproteobacteria > Burkholderiales > Burkholderiaceae > Cupriavidus > Cupriavidus sp. 05T41. The sequence goes on along the minus strand of NZ_JBFTLQ010000007.1, from coordinate 27,329 downwards.
GCTGCGCCTCACCGCGCGCGAGGTGAAGGACAACGTGGAGCACTTTGAGCCGTATGGGTTCACCAGTTGCCCGACAGAGGGTGCCGAGGCGCTGGTGGCGTTCCTGGGCGGCGATCGCTCGCACGGTGTCGCCCTCATGGTCACCGATCGCCGGGCGCGCTTGCAGGGCCTGCAGCCCGGTGAGGTGGCGATCTTCACCGGCGAGGGGCAGGCGCTGGTGCTCAAGAACGGCAAGATCGCCGAGCTGACCACGGGCACCTTTCGCGTCAACGCCGAGGTGGCCATCGAGCTGAATGCGCCCAAGGTGACAACGCAAAAGGACTTCGAGGCCGGCGGAAAGGTCAAGGCGGCGGTTGACGTGGAAATCGCGGGCAAGCCGGTGCTGCACCACAAGCATCCCGAAACCGGCGCGATCACCGGGGAGATGCAGCTATGACGACGACCGCGCAGCAGGCGCTGCTCTATCGCGCGGCCGAGATCAGCCTGTTCACCTGGCGGCGCGCAGGGGCCGACGACCAGCTCGACGACGACCAGCGTATGGGCTGGTGGGGCGACACCTTCCCGGCCGTGGCCGGCGACCGGATCGGCTCGCGCCTCTGGCTTCTGCGCCGCAAGACGGTTGTGCCCGAGGTGCTGCGCGCGGCCGAGGCGTACGCGCGCGAAGCGCTGCAGTGGATGATCGACGACGAGCTGGTGCGCACGGTGGACGTGCAGGTGACCACGCCCGACCGCACGCGCGTCAACCTGGTGGTGACGCTATCCGACGACGGCGGTCCGCTGCCGCCGTTCAACTTCGATGACATTTGGCAGGTACAGCATGGCGTTTAGCACTCCGACACTCCCGCAACTCGTGCAGCGCGCCGATGCGGATCTGACCGCCAAGGCGGTCGATGCGCTGCGCCGCTCCGACCAGGTCGTGATCAGCCGCGTGCATGCCGGCGCCACGTCCGGCCTGCATGGTCATATCAAGTGGGCGGCCGACCAGATCCTGCCGGATACCTGTGACGAGGAGATGCTGCTGCGCATCGCCAGGCTGCGCCTCAAAACGCCGCGCGGCGAGGCGATCGCCTCCACCGGCCCGGTCGCCATGAATGGGCAGGCGCCGGCCGTCATCGATGCGGGAACGATCCTGCAGACGCCGGACGGCCGGCGCTACGCGGTGGTCACGCCCGTCGAATTTGCCGGCGCGCAGGCCACGGTCACGGTGACGGCGGTGGATCCCGGCCGCGGCGGGGACGTGGCCGAGGGGGCGGCGATGGAGCTGGTGTCGCCCGTGCTTGGCGTCGCGGCTGCTGGTGTGGTGGGGGTGGGCGGGATCGTGGGCGGCACCGATCAGGAAACGATCGAATCGCTGCGCTCGCGCGTGATCCGCTCCTACCAGATCGTGCCGCAAGGCGGCGCAGCGGACGACTACGTGACATGGGCGCTGGAGGTCACCGGCATCACGCGCGCCTGGTGCATTCGCAACTACATGGGGCCGGGCACCGTGGGGCTGTTCGTGGTGCGCGACAACGATGCGAGCCCGATCCCGGTGCAGGCCGTGCTCGACCAGGTCAAGGCGCACATCGAGGCGACGCGCCCGGTCACGGCCGAGCTGTATGTGCTCGCGCCGGCGGCCAAGGTGATCGCCTTCCAGATCAAGGCGATTCCCGACACCACGCAGACTCGTGCGGCCATCGAGCAGTCGCTGCGCGATCTGCTCAAGCGCGAGGGCGATCTCGGGGTCACGGTGATCCGCACGCACCTGGGTGAGGCGATCAGTCAGTCGCCCGGCGAGAACGATCACCAACTGGTCGCGCCGGCGGCCAGCGTGGTGCTGGCGGTCAATGAGATCCCGACCTTCGGAGGCATTGCATGGCTGCCGTAAGGACCGACGCGGAATACGCGCAGCAGTTGAGCGCGCTGCTGCCACCGGGGCCGGCATGGGAAGTCGAGCAGGCGGCGGCGATTCACGCGCTGCTCGCCGGCCTCGCGCCCGAGTTTGCGCGCGTCGATGCGCGGGCCGGCGACATGATCGAGGAGGCGGATCCGCTCACCGTGCGCGAGCTGGTGCCGGATTGGGAGCGCGTCATGGCGCTGCCGGATCCGTGCATGGGGGCGACGCCCTCATTCGAGGATCGGCGCAAGGCGGTTCGGGCCCGGCATGTCGCGGTGGGTGGCCAAAGCATTCCCTATTTCCTGTCGATCGCGTGGGGGCAGGGCTATCTCGACGCCACGATCACCGAGCATCGCGCGCCCCGCTTCGGGCGGTCGCGCTTCGGGCGGGACCGCTTTGGCACCTGGGGAAAGCAGTTTTTCTGGACAGTGAATCTCGGGCGCCGCATTGAGGGCGGGCGGCGCTGGGGTGTCACGCAATGGGGTGAGCGGTTCGGTATGAACCAAAACGAGGGCATTGAGTGTCTGCTGAAGCGCTACGCGCCGGCCCACACGATCGTCCTGTTCAACTACGAGGAGTGATATGGATTACCCGAAAAGTGTCCCGGGCGTCGGGTTGGTCGACGGCAAGTTTGTCGACGAGGACGCCACGATTGGCCGGATCGGCTCGCTGATCCCGGCGAGCTGGGGCAACGCGATCACCGACGAGGTGTTGGCAGTCTGTGCGCAGGCCGGGATCGCGCCGGATGAAACGAAGCGCAACCAGCTGGTGCAGGCGATCATGGCGCTGCTGCCGCGTGGTGGGCATGGTCAGTGTCGCCTATCGGTGGTGAGTGGCACGCAGCTCAAGCTGTCGGCGTTCGATGGCAATGGCCTGATCATTGCCGGGGCGCCGCAACAGATCCCGGCGGCCGGGGTATCGATTGACAACACCGGGCTGGCGGCAAGCACCAACTACTACGTGTATGCGTACATGACGGCGGGTGGTGTGATGGCGCTGGAACCGTCGACGACGGTGCGCGCCACGGATACGAATGGTGTGCAGATCAAGAATGGGGATCCCTCGCGGACGCTCGTCGGCCTGATCCGCACCACGGCGGCCAAGAACTTTGTTGACTCGGCGCTGCAGATGTTTTGCCTGAATTGGTTCAACCGGCGGCTTAAGCGAGGCATTGCGACGCTGCTGACCGATGTCGCTTTCACGAACACCGCGCTGGCCGAGGTGACGAGCGCGCTGCGCGTCGAGTTCCTGGTCTGGAATGAGCTGCTCAGTGGCAGCGATGGCGGGACGTTTCAGGCGATGGGGCGCCTGTCAAATAACACGTCGGGCGGGCTCACCACGGCGGCCACGTATATCGATGGTGCGCTGGCCGGGGCGGCCTCCGAGATCAGCATTTCGGGGACCACATTCCTGCGTCAGCAGTTCATCAGCGGCTCTCTGGTGAACGGGATGGCGGAGGGGAATCACACTTCGACGCTGTACGGCTCCACCTCGTCGACATCGCAAGCCACCCTGCTCGGTGGTGCCAACAACACCGTGATGATTCACGGCTAAGGAGGGGTCATGCCTGAAAACCAAAGCAACGAAAAGAAGCCGATCGGCCCGACCTTTTTTGATGAGCTGAAAGCCTATGGCGGGCTGATTGGCGAGCATTTTTCGTGGACGCCGCTCGGCAACATCGAGTTCTTCGACGACACGCCCGAGGCGGTAAAGGTGGGGGTGCAGGCCGTGTACGCGGCGCATGACCCAACCGCGCTGCTGCCTGAGGTGTAAGCCTCGGCGGTTCGCTCCACCTTCACAAAAAAAGCATTGTTCAGCCCGCCGCGTGCGGGCTTTTTCTTTTCCGGGGAACAGAAGTGATTCAAGCCGAAATGGCATCAGAGGTGGTGAAGGTCGCTCCGGCGGCGCCGGTGACGGTGATGTCGTTCATGGGGTATGGGGTGGCCGATTGGGCGAGCGCGGCCACGCTGCTTTACGTACTGGGGTTGATCGCGCATTCGCTGTGGGCCAGGGCCATTCGGCCGTGGTGGCGCGCACGCACGCGGAGGGGCTGAGATGGGCATCCAGCAGAGGATTGCGGCGGCGCTCGCCGGCGGCGCGGTGGCCATCGCGACGGTGGTGGTGGGCTTCTATGAGGGCCGCAGCAACGTGGCTTATCTGGATCCCGTCGGGATCCCGACCATCTGCAGCGGCATCACGGCCGGCGTGAAGCTCGGCCAGCGCAAGAGCGACGCCGAGTGTGAGGCGCTAATGCGCGGCGAGCTGGGCAAGGCGCTGGCCGTGGTCGACGGGGCGGTGACAGTGCCCCTGCCGCCCACACGGCGCGCGGCGCTGGCCTCGTTCGTCTACAACGTCGGGCCGGCCGCGTTTCGTAGCAGCACGCTGCTGCGCAAGCTCAATGCCGGCGACGTGGCCGGGGCCTGCGCTGAGCTGTCGCGCTGGGTCATGGCCAAGGGGCGCGTGCTGCCGGGGCTGGTGACCCGGCGTCAAACGGAGAAAGAGCTATGCCTGATGTGAGACGGGCCATTGCTGCCGGCGTCGTGCTGGTGGCGGTCTTCGGCGCCGGCTGGGTTGTCAACGGCTGGCGCAAGGATGCGCAGCTCGCCGAGCTGACAGCCGCCCGCGCGCAGGCCGACCTGGGCAGCGCCAACCTGGCGCTGCAGGACCTGCGCGAGGCCGGCGCACTCATCCATCAAAAGGCCGGCGAGTTTGCCGGCATCCAATCCATCCTGGGCGCCAAGCTGGACGCCATCCGCAAGGACTTCAAGAATGCATCGCCTTTGCCTGCTGGCTGTCGCCCTGATGATTTCCGCGTGCGCAAGCTCGCCGAAGCCGTTGCCGCGACCCAACAAGCCGCCGCCGCTCGATAGTGCGCTCGCTGCACCCTGCGTCGTACCGGACGCGCCGGCGGCGGCCGCCTATGACGCTTGGCAGGAATGGGTTATGGGGGACTTGCTGGGGGCGTTGGGGGAATGTGCGGTGCGGCACCGGAAAACGGTGGAAGCGTGGCCTGACTAATGCACTGAACGAAACGACCAGCCGAAAAGGCGGGGCGAGTCGATGTTGGTGGCGATTGCCTAGTCATTGAGAAGTCCTATCAGACGCTCCATTCTGGCTTCCGCTTGTGCAAACGCCTCAGCTTCCTCCGTGGTCGATCTTCCCGCTCGAAAGACCGTCTGAACAATGCCAGCGAGTGTGTGGTGCTTCACCAGGACGAACCTCTGATGCTTCCCGGAGGACAGGAGCTGCGTATAGGCTGTCAGATCGTGATACCCCACGCGTTTCTGGCTCTCCATTGCGCCCCCGTTTCAACGAGGAAAAATCGTAGCATGGGGCCAGTGTTCAGTGCGGCCTTGGACTGCCGCCAATGCGAGCGGAAAGGTATTGCCTATAGGCGTATTCAACGTCAGCATCCGCATCGTTACGGGCATCAAGCGGGTTGTCTCGGCACTTTGCGCAGGTGTGCCGTGTATCGGCTTCATCACCTCCGGATAGGGTCAAGAATCCCCGGTATCGCCCCGAAGGCAACTCCTCTACGGACGTGACTATAAATAGGTTGCCGCGCTGGAACGTTGTCATGATTTGCCTTCTAGCCCGGGCGAAAATAAGTCTAGCAGTGGCGTACTGAATCACAAGCGAAGGCCGGCGCCGGGGAGGGGCACGATGCAGGACGACCGTTCCGCTGGCCTTGCCGTGCAAAGTGAAGGCGCTAGCAGGTCCCCGGCTGCGTACCTCCACGAAGGGGCGGACGGCGCTGGTGGCGAGGCAGCAGCGCTCGGCGTACGAGATCAGGCTGGAGGCGGCGGTGGCGGCCTGCCGGTAGTCTCGATGCTATGGCTGTCGATACTCTCCTGTTTCAGCAACGCCGGACGTCGTTCGCGCTCGGCGATCCACGTTCCACGGTGCTCGAAGCCCGGGCTTGACGAGTTCACCGACCTTTGAGAGCACGCGGGCCAGGGATTCCCGGAGCGCCGCCAACGTGGCGTGTTCGCTGGAGATTTCTGATACCCGACCACCATTGGCAAGGATCATTATGGCGTTGTCATCGGCTGAGGTCAGTGGATCCAGCAATGCCAACACCGGAGCTTCGGGGAAAAGAACCGGCACGAGGTCTTCGACAATCTTGCGTGACTCGAAGGGGCCGAAGCGATAGACGGCTATCCCGTCAATCTCTGCGAAGTACCAACCATCCGCCGCGTCGGAATAGAGGACCACACTCTGATTCTGGGCTTGCATACGCCCTCCAAACAGGCTGTTTGCGACGGGTCCCTCAGCAGTTCGGTAGTGGATGCGGTGCGGCCGGCCTTCGCTTGGAAGGCACATCCTTCGAACTGGGGGACCACGTCTGCCGCAACTATAAGGCGGCGCCTACAGTCTGTCGGTACAGTACCGTGCCGGTCCGACCGCTTTACATTGGATCCGGTCCGGGTTCCGCTTGCCGCAGGCGTAGCCGCTGCCCGCGCGCTTCCCTACGATGCCCTCCAGCTTGAGCGCGAGGGCGTTGTCATAGAGCCACTTCCAATCCTCACCGCTGAATAGGTACAGCAGGCTTTCCGGCGGATCGGTCAACAGCTTTTTGAGCGCTGCCCTGCACTCCTCTTGTCCGCTCAATGGTCCTGCGTTCCTTCACCACACCCTCGGCAATCGTGAGCAATTCGTAGCGCTCAAGCAGGAACCCTTCTTCCAGATGCCAATTCCTGCGCCTCGTGGTCATGGGAATCGTGAGGTCGCCAGAGAACCAGGTAGCCTTCAAAGGTGCCGCTGCATCAGGAATGACGGTGCCGATCGGCACCTCCCTGGGGTCGTGACAGGGCGAAGTGTTGAGCTTAACCAGATACAAGGCATCGTCCCGGATCTCCCAGGTTCCCTGATAGCCGCGCCAGCTAGCGGTGCATAGGCTGGTACCCACCTGACTGCGTAGGCCGCTCGCGACCTCCGGTCGATCGAGCAGTGGAGCGAGTGGCTCGGCGAGCAGCGCGGTCGGCTCGCCGTCGATAATCACGACCTCCGCCATCTGCAGGGTGGCCCAGGCCATACCGGACATGGCCATCAGCGCTACAGCGAGGATTCGCTTCATCCGCATTCCGTTGTTGGTCATTGTGATGGCGCAACCATAGCACGGTGCTAGGCGGCCATCGGGTTCCGTGCGGGACCTCTACTCGGCAGCCTTCGCCCGTAGCTCGCGTGGCGCCGGATCGGCATCCATGAGCTCGGGCGGGTCGCATGAAGCTGCGCTAGGTGGCCCTATCGGAACGCTTGCCGACGTGCTCAGCCGGGCTGACCAGCGCGCGGGAATCCTGGCTGGGTACGCTGACGTCGCCGGCATTGCCGGCCAAGCCTGCGAGCGGGCCTACGACTCGCTGACGACGCATTAATCCCTGCCTATGAGGGAAGGCGCGCTGAGGCGCCCTTGATACACTGTAAGCGCGCGCTGGAGGTGGCTGGGGTGAAGGCCCGGACGGAACAGTCATTGACCGCCGCCGGGGGCGCCTAAGGGCGCCCTTTGTCGCCGAGAAGTCGGTGCAGCGCGATCTTACGCTTCTCGATCGGCTGCGCGCGGAAGTCCCGGTCGCCGGCCACGAGCAGATCGAAGACGCAGTAGGCCACCAGGTCGGCGCCCACGTGCCAGCGGCGGCGTGCCGCGCGCCGGTGCAGGCGGTCGAAGTCGCTGATGCCAAGGTCGTTCAGGACGCACACCTCACCGTCCACGACGTTGCCGGGTGGCAACTTGCACAGCGCCTCGGCGATCTCCGGAAACCAGCGTGTCGCGTCCGAGCCACCGCGCGTCTGCAGCGTCGGCGTGCCGGTGGTGGCCAGAAGACGGTAGCCTTCGTACTTGATCTCCCAGTGCCATTCGCCAGTGCTCGGTACCGCCTGCCGGTCGGTGAGCAGCATCGGTGATAGGTCTGCTAGGGTAGGGGCAGGCTGGCGCGACTGCATGGTGGTCTCCCGGTGGGCGCATGCCTTCGTTGTAGGCCTGCGGCGCGGCGGGCGCCATACGACGACGGCCCACAGGCTACGGCCAAGGTGACAGGCCCATTGTCGTGATAGAGCCTCCCCCGGTCACCAGTTTCTGCAGTGCCACCTTGCGTTTCGCGATAAATAGAAAGTGCCGCGACCGAGGGGAGGAAAGTCGCGGCACTGCGTGTGATCGGGGGATGATGCCCCCTCGCCACACGCGTGCCTCAAGCATAGGAGAGGTCCCGTAGGGTTGGTAGTAGCCTTTGAGTTGAAGGGACTCTATACCCGCATTGAAGGGACTTTCAACCCCGGCGGCAGGGTCGGGAAATCGGCGCAGGCTCCTGATCAGCTTTGAAAAGAAAAGCGCCCTGTCGATGCCGGTGGATCGACGGGGATGGGCGGGTTAAAGGAACTGGCCCTTGGGGATTTCAGCATACGAGCGGTACCAGCACTGCGGATGTCTGTCTCCGCACTTAATCCTGGTGGCCTAGCGACGGGGGTGATCAGTTGCCAAGATCACTACGAGAGCGAATTTGGCCTTCACTGTCGTGCACCAGCAACTCGACCTTTTCGCGCTCGGCAAGTGCGCTCCCAGCCTTGATCGCATCTTCCAGGGTCTCATAGTGGAATCGTGCCCGCACGGCACCCTCCTGCCTAACGTCCCAACCTTTGCCATGAGGGATGACGTGGAAATTTCCCCTATGTGTCACGACGACCTCCCAGGATGGGACTCCGGCTATGCCGCCAACGGCAGTGACGAACTCTGTTCCTCGAGCACTAAGTCGACCCCCTTCCTGACTGCTATGGCGTTTCCGAAGCTCATCGCTTCGTCTCGACTTTCAAATTCGAGGATGGCGGTGACTGCGCCACATACCTTTAGCACCCAACCGGCACGGTTGGCACAGACTACAAAGTCCTTATGCATCTCAGTTTCTCCTGAAGAGACTTCTTAATCCTAGGCCAGGGCGGCCGAACGCGCCGTCGGGAATCGTCCTACCGCGCAGGCGCGTCCCCGGCATAGTCCGGCCAGGTCTCCGCGGGATAGTGGAGCGCAGGCGGCCCGACGCCATCCAGAAGGTACTGAAGAATGCGAAGCCTTTGCCTGAGGATTGCCGCCCTGATGATTCCGGGTGCGAAAGCTCGCCGACACCTTCGACGCAGCCAAGCAAGCTGCCTGCGCTTGATAGTGCGCTGGCTGCGTTTTGTGTGGTGCCTCACGCGCCGGCCACGGCCGATTATGACGCGTGGCAGGACGGGGTTATGCGGGACTTGGTGGGCGCCGGGAGCATGGGCTGCCAGGCATCGTAAGTCCACGGACGCGGCTGACAGACCTGGGGGAACGAGGTGAGGGCTCAGCGTCGATGAAGTGGTTGGTGATTCACTCGAACAAAAAAACCGCCGCTGCTTGAATCGGGAAGAGCGGGAATGGCAGCGGCGGGGCCGTCCATCAAAGTAATGCAGATAGGAGGGTAGTGGAGCGTACGAAGCGTTGCTATTGGCCGTTTGGTTGAATGCCTCCGCTCCGTGTCTGCGCGCGCCTTAAGGCCGGGGCATCATGCCGTCGGCTGATCTTCGCATTGTCGGAGATGGGTGCGAGTGAGTCCGTCGGCGGGGGTGAGGGTCAGGATCAATTGTGTCAACAGGCCGGCCCCTCCGGGCCTGTCCATAGGGTGGAGCTGGAGACGAACACGGTTGCCGTCTGCATCGGTGTACGCGTACTGCTCCGCCCCTGCATCGGGCAGCCGACCACCGCTCAATCCCTGCGCCTGCGCGGCGAGGACGGCAGATCGGGCGCAGTGCTGCTGACAGGCTTGGTCTACCACCCCGCATAGCCGCTGGAAGACGGCCTTGGCAGGCGGTTGGGGGGCTGCAAGAACTTCGATCATAGTGATTCCGGGCGCCAGCGGCGCGCTGGGGGAAATAAGCCTGTAGCGTAAATGGCCCTGAAGACGCGTACTTTCAACTCTCGCAAGCATATTCCTGCTGGATGGAGATCGCCTCCTAGGCGCTCCCACTCATCCGCCCTTGACATTGCTCGCGCGCCCAAATCGCGCGGGCGACCCGCTCAAGGCGATCGGCTTCCCGCTTGGCCGCCATTACCTGGTGTTCTAGCTCACGTTCTGCGAGGCTGCCCGCCTTCGCGTCGAGCAGCCGGTAAAACAGCTCTGTCCAATGGCTCTCGGCCACCTCCCAGGCGGAAAATTCGTCCGGCACGACGCGAGGCGCGTCAATCAGGAACCAGTCAACGGTCATGGATGGTGCCCTCAAGGGAGTCGGGAAAGCACTGTGGCAGAAGTATTGGATTGCGTCCATCAGGCAAATGGGTTAGTCGGCACACCGCTGCCCGTCATGACGAGGAGCTGCGTAGTCCCACTACATGACAATACGAAAAAATGCCCGCGCCCACCGGTCAAGCCGAGGGGTTTCCCTTAATAAGCAGGAAAGAGCTTGAAGATCCGGAATGGAGTGTGTTGAATGCATTGGCGCCTGGCGGTCAACGATCTCATAAGTTGCAACCTAGGCGGCAGAGCGGGAGACCGGTCTCGATCAATGGTTGCAATCTACGTTCCCCGCTGCCGTTCAAAAATATAAGAGGCAAGCATGCTGAGCCCCCATGAAGTAGCGACACTCATGCTAGTCCAAGGCGCCCTGGATCACACTGGACTGGATCGCGCGGATTTGGAAGCGCTCCGCGAGCACCAGCTTATCTACCTGGGGGAAATCGCTTCAGGGCGCCGACCCTGCATCACGCCCAAGGGCGGCGCTGTCCTTGAAGCCATCACACGGACACGCTGACCACTGCCCGCGCGCTTGCCCCCCAGCTTGAGCGCGAGGGCTTTGTCATAGAGCCGATTCAGGACTAATCCTCCTCGCGTGGATCTTCAGGACGGCCCGCTTGTCTATTGCCATCTGCAAGCCGGCGGAGATCGCCTCTCCGCGAGAGGCGTATTTGATGCGGACCCCATCGTTATCACTGGACTCTACCGCCCAATGTGACTCTTCGGTTAGCACTACGCTGACAGTCGCGATTGACATTTGGTCACCTCATGCCCTTGGTCATGCGTTCGTTCTAGTTGTGCTATGCGGACTCCGATGTCGGGCACCGGCCTACCTTCGCGGATTGCGTTAGCAAATGGATGCTCGGGGGCGCTTTCGCGAAAGGGGGAGGATGCTGAGAGCCGCCTGGATACGGGGAGGTGACGAAAACGCGCGCTGCACATGCGCGCCGTGGTGACACTTGGGGCGCTCTACGCGATGGTTTTCGCCCGCGGTTCGCGCGGCGCCGGCTCGGCTGCCATCAACTCCGGCGGGTAGGGGCGCATGAATCTGCGCGCGCGTTCGGGATCCCGACAGGTCAGCCAGTCATCCCACTCCGCCCGCGGCACGATCACGATCATTCGTTTTTCCTTGCCCGGGGCGTGGAAGCGGTTCATCAGTGGGTGCTTTTCCGAATTGATGGTCAGCATGGTGAAGCTGAACAGCTGGCTGCCGCCTTCTTCGACCCAGTCGCGCCACAGGCCGGCGATCGCAAACTCGGGCTCGCCTTTCAGCCAGATGCGCCAGCGCACGGACTTGGGCCCTGACTCGTAGTTCGGCTCGAAGAAGCTGGTGGCCGGCACCAGGCAGACCTGTCCTTTCTTCCACGGCCCCGAGAACGAGCGCTTCTCGCCGACCGTCTCCGATCGCGCATTGGTTGTGTCGAACTTGGCCACGCCCGATGGTATCCGCGACTTTGGCACCATGCCGAACGTGCCCATCAGCGCCTGGCGCGCGCCGTCGCTGTTGCCCACGATGATCGGCGCGGCATAGTCCGGCCAGGTCTCCGCGGGATAGTCGAGCGCAAGCGGCTCGACGCCATACACGTCACGCAGCAGCTGGCGCTGCACCGGGGCGTAGTTGTTGCACATGGGTGGGCTCCCGTGGGCTTGGGCTCCTAGTATCTCACTCGGCGCCGTCGACTGGCTCGGCCCGGTAGGCAGCCCAGAAGCAGTGCGAGTGCTTGCCGCGGCGCGCGATCATGCGCCTGAAGAAGATGCGCACGAGGCCCGCCTGTCCGCCGAGGATTACCGTCTCGCCCTCGGTGGGACCGTCATAGCTGGGTGGTGGCAGCTGCTTGCCAGCATCGGAGATGTAGTTGCCCGGAACCCGGGCGAGGATGCCATTTTCCGACGGCCCGGCAGGCTCGGCACTGTCGGGCTCGTGGATCTGGCAGCCAGCGGAGAGTTTGCTGTTACCCATGACGAGCCTCAGGTGCGTGGAAAGTACGCGCGCAGCGGCGGCTTCACTGCCGGCCGGCCCACCTTGATCCGGTGTTGCTGGCCGTCCTGCTCGAACGACAGGTAGTCGGCCGTCCACCACATCTTCTCAATGTGGCGCGTTTCGATGCCGTGCACGGTCACCGCGCTGGCCGTTACGGTGACGCCTTCGCAGTCGAGGCGCAACTCGGCCGTATCGCCGGGCAGGAAGTGGGTTTCCAGGAAGATCGATGCCGCGTCGTAGGTCACAGGGAACATGCCATCTCCTGCGGGGTGGCATAGTGGCGCTCGCCGCGGGTGCGCAGGCGGATCGAGCGGGGGCCGGTGAACTGGATGCTGTTGGCGAGCTGGAAGCTCAGTGAAGCGCCCTGGTAGTTGACCGCCAGGCGGTCAAGGCTCCAGGGCAGCGTCACGATCGCCGCGGTATCGACTCCCGTCAGGGTGATCGTCGCGCTCGCGGCCTGGGCAGCGGCCTCAACCTCAGGATTCCAGGTGTCAGCGGTGAGCAGCGGATCCTCGATGGCCAGGTGGAGGCAGCGAACGGCCAAACGCGCCGCTCCGTGGGAGTGGCTGTATAGGTAGACGGTACCGGGATCGCAGGTGAACATGGGCGCACTCCGAAAACACTGTATGGATATAAGGGGTATCCACTTAGCTCCAGTCGTGCCAGAATCACTGGATGGATATACAGATGTTACCTCCAGAGGCAGGCAAGGACTACCCGCGCAATTGGAACGAGTTTCTGGACCGTTTCGCGACTGAGGAATCCTGCCTGTCGTACTTGGAGGGGCTGCGGTGGCCGCAGGGATTTGTTTGTCCTGACTGTGGTGCTGCAGAGGAACCCTATCGATCGAGCCGCACCCGCCTGATGTGCCGGAGTTGCGGTTATCAAAGCACGGTGACCGCAGGCACGATCTTCGATAAAACCCGCACGTCGCTGCGTGTGTGGCTGGCCGGAGCCTGGTACCTAACCAATCAAAAGCAAGGTGTCAGCGCCCTCGGATTGCAACGCGTGCTGGGCCTGGGTAGCTACCAGACCGCCTGGACTATGCTGCACCGGTTTCGCCGGGCGATGGTGCGGCCTGATCGCGAGCGCTTGAGGGGGTGCGTTGAGGTTGACGAAACCTACCTGGCCATCACGGATCGTGAGGCGCCGATTTTGTCGGTAAGCCGCAAGAACCGCACCAGTAAAGTGCTGGTGATGCTCGCGGTGGAGGTGCTCCAGCCCAAGGGATTCGGTCGGATTCGCTTGCAGCGGGTCCACAACGACGCAGAAGAATGTGTCGTGCCGTTTGTGCAGGCGTCGATTGAACCTGGCACCCAAGTCCGAACCGATGGATCGGCGGCCTACCGCTCCTTGAGCAAGTTGGGCTATGACCACCAGCGCCATGTCATGCTCGGCTCCGAAGTGCCGGCCCATCTCTCGATGGCCGGCGTGCACCGGGTTGCCTCATTGGTCAAGCGGTGGATCTTGGGCACGCACCACGGCTCGGTCCAGCCGGAACACCTTGATGCTTACCTGGATGAATTCGTGTTCCGTTTCAATCGGCGCACTTCGGGCTCGCGCGGCTTGCTGTTCTATCGATTGCTCCAACAGGCCGTCGCCACCGGGCCTGTGACTTACAAGGAAGTAGTGCGCAACGGGCAGTAGGTGTAGCATACTGGCACTGTATATCCATCCAGTTGTCTTGGCGTTGCTGGAGCTAAGTGGATACCCCTTATGGATATACAGTGTAAAAGTCGTCCGAAGCCAAGCGCGGATAGTTGAGTTAACTGTATGGATATACAGTATGGTGCGGCCGGCCCGCAGCGCCCGAATCAGGCCGCGCGCGTTCGTGCCGAGGGCAGTTGCACGACGTCTGCCACTGTCCCTTCCGCGCATGCCGCGATGAATTCCGACCACCTCTCCAGCGCTGCGCGTCGCTCCGGGATCTCCTCGCGAACGTCGTAGATGGCCTCCATCCCCTTCAGCGCGTGGTTGAGCGCCAGCTCGGTGATCTCCTTCGCGATCCCCATGTTCATCATGTGGCCCTTGGCCGTGCTGCGGGTGTCGTGGGGCGTGAACCGGCGGATCTTCAGCCCCCCGCGCTCGAACGCGCGGTCGATGGCCGCCCATAGCGTGCTATTGCCGATGTGCGTGTCGCCATGCCGCGCGACACGGTCGGCCCGGCGTGCCGGCAGCAGCCACTGCGAGCCACCGGAGAGGGCGATCAGCTCTTCAAACCATTCGGTGACGATGGGTGTCAGCGGGACGAGGAAGCCGCGGCGCGTCTTGACCGTTTCATCCCGCACGAACCAGGCGCGGCGGTCCAGGTCGACATCGTCCTTCAGCGTCTTCACCAGTTCGTTCGTGCGCACGCAGGTGGCCAGCAGGATTCGCAGCGACAGCCCATTCTCCCGCCCGATGGTCTCGTCGATCCCCGGCAGGATAGACGTCAGCTCCTCCGCCGTGAGCATTAGCCGCTTGCGCACCGGGGGCCGCGGACCCATCAAGGCGGTCAGCTTGACGCCAGCACACGGGTTCGCGACGATGATGCGGCGCCCGCAAGCGTGGTCGAATACCTGCGACAGTGTGGTCAAGATCCGCTTGCTGACGGTCCAAGATCGGTTGGCACCCTCAATGGCCGCGACGATGTCGGTCGGGGTTACTTTCCGCACCTCCATGCTGCCCAGTTTTGGCAGCACCACGTTGTCGAGATCCCAGTTCCGGTAGTAGACGGTGCCCTCCGCAAGTGGGTGCCCAACATCCTGGGAGAGGCGCTTTTCTCGGAAGTCCTGCACGAGGGTGCGGACCGACCAGGCGGCGGCGGTCTTGGCCTTTTCCTGGCGTTTCTCGGCTGCTGGGTCCATCCCGTTGTCGATGGCAACGCGGTGCGCGCGAGCAGCTTTGCGCGCCGCCGCGAGCGATAGGTCTGGGTAGTTGCCGAGGGTGAGTTCCTTGCGCCGGCCGCCGGGAATGCGGTACCGCAGAACCCAGGCGGCAGTCCCTGCGCCAGATAGGGTGAACGTCAGCCCGTCGCCATCCGCCTTGGCAACGGGTTCGCCGGCCGCGACCCAGCGGCGGAGTTGGATATCGTCAAGGGCGTAGGTGATACGGGGCATGGGATCCTCGTTGGGTAGCCAGCGCATTATAGCGATTCTAGCTACCCAACCAGCTACCCAAAAAAGACGCGCCAATACGATGCGCAGTGAGACTGTGTGCGCCTAAAACCCTTGATGAGCCCTAGTTTTCGGCGGAAAGCTGAGCCACTGAGAATCGTCCGGAGTCGCTAATGAAGATTGCAGGTTGCGATTCTCATGAAAGCTGGGTATCCCTTTGGTGGAGGTTCGTAGGCGGCCAGGGCAAATGCGCGTGGCCATCTTCAGGGCTTGAACGAACCCTCTATGGTATAGCGCGAGCCCGGATGCACCAGGCGCGCCAGCGTGATCGGCGAGCCCTGGCTCTCGGTGCGGCGTACCACGACCAGGCAGGGCTCGCCGGGCTTGATGCCGAGCAGTTGCGCTTCTTCCGCGGTGGGCAGTTGCGCTTCGATGGAATACTGCGCCTCCCACAGCGGCGCCACCGTCAGCAGGTAGTTGGTCGGCGTGGTCCTGGTGAAGTCCACGCCGAGATAGTCCGGCGCACGGGCAGGGTTGACGTAGCGGTCTTCGCACAGCAGCGGCACGCCGTTCTCGCTGTGGACGATGAGCGTGTGGAAGACCTTGCTGCCGGCCGGCAGGCCCATGCGCGGGGCAAGGGTGTCGCTTACCGTTTCGGCCCGCGCCAGGTGCACCTCGGAGCGATGCTTGTGGCCACGCTCGGTGATTTCGTCATGGAGATCGCGGATCGTCAGCGTGGAGGACGCGCGATAGGGCTGGGTGGCAAAGGTGCCGACGCCCTGCACGCGCTCGACCAGTCCCTCGGCCTGCAGCTCGCGCACGGCGCGGTTGGCGGTCATGCGGCTGACGCTGAACTGGGTCACCAGCTCGGACTCCGACGGCATCAGGGTGCCTGGCGGCCAGCGTCCGGCGCTGAGGCCCTCCTTGAGGTAGTTCTTGATGTGCGCGTAGGCGGCGGCAGGCGGCAGGTAGCTCATGGCCCGCATCTTACTTGACTGGGCCTGTCTAGCCAATTCGGAGTGGTCTGGGCCGTCACCTTGCGGCTTTTTGATTGCGGGTGCCGGACATGCCTCTCCATGCGAGGACAAGGTCCCTGCCGGCAAAGCCGCGCGCGGGCGACGCCGGGCAAGGAGAAACGGCGGACAAGGAGAAACGGCGGGACGGCGCGCACCGAGCCGCCCGTCCGCTCCCCCGTGTTCCTGGCCGGCTGCGCTATGCGCGGGCCCGGGCCAGTGCCGCGGGGCTCACGCCAGTGCCATGCCGCCATGGCGCAGCAGCGCATCGATCTGCGGCGCGCGGCCGCGGAACGCGGTGAAGGACTCCATCGCCGGGCGGCTGCCGCCCACCGACAGGATCTCGCGGCGGTAGCGCTCGCCGGTTTCGGCGTCCAGCACGGAGCCCGACAGCTTGGCGGCATCCTCGAAGGCCGCGTACACATCGGCCGACAGCACTTCCGCCCACTTGTAGCTGTAGTAGCCGGCCGCGTAGCCGCCCGCGAAAATATGGCTGAAGGTGTTCGGCCAGCGCGACAGCGGATGCTGCGGCACCACGTGGGCGCGGTCGTTGATCTCGCGCGACAGCGCCAGCACGGACTTCTCGCCGGCGGGGTCGAAGTCGGTATGCAGATGCATGTCGAACGAGGAGAACACGATCTGGCGCAGCGTCATCATGCCGTTTTGGAAATTCTTGGCGGCCAGCATGCGCTCGAACAGCGCGCGCGGCAGCGGCTCGCCGCTGTCGGCATGCGCGGTCATGCCGGCCAGCACTTCGTATTCCCAGCAGAAGTTCTCCATGAACTGCGACGGCAGCTCCACCGCATCCCATTCCACGCCGTTGATGCCCGACACGCCCAGTTCGCCCACCTGGGTAAGCATGTGGTGCAGGCCGTGGCCGAACTCGTGGAACAGCGTGATGACTTCGTCGTGCGTGAACAGCGCGGGCTTGCCGCCCACCGGCGCGGAGAAATTGCAGGTCAGGTAGGCCACCGGCGTCTGCACGCGGCCGTCAGCGAGCAGCTTGCGCCCGCGCGCGTCGTCCATCCAGGCGCCGCCGCGCTTGCCTTCGCGGGCATAGAGGTCGATATAGAACTGCGCCAGCAGGTTGCCACCGGGCGATACCACGCGGAAAAAGCGCACGTCCTGGTGCCAGGTCTGGGCCTGGTCGGCTTCGATGCTGACCGAGAACAGCTTTTCCACCACGCCGAACAGCCCCTTGAGCACCTGGGGCTCCGGGAAGTATTGCTTGACCTCCTGCTCGGAGAACGCGTAGCGCTGTTCGCGCAGCTTTTCCGAAGCGTAGGCCACGTCCCACGGCGCCAGTTCGGCCAGGCCCAGCTCGCTGGCGGCAAAGGCCTTGAGTTCGGCCCAGTCCTGCTCGGCGAACGGGCGGGCACGGGCAGCCAGCTCGTCCAGGAAGCGCAGCACCTCCGCCGGCGATTCCGCCATCTTGGGCACCAGCGAAACTTCGCCGTAGGAGCCATAGCCGAGCAGGAGGGCCTCCTCGCGGCGCAGCGCCAGCTGCTCGCGCATATTGGCGGTGTTGTCCCATTCGGACTTGCCCTGGCCGTATTGTCCGGCCAGCTCCGACGCGCGCGTGACGCTGGCTTCGTACATGGTCTGGCGCAGCGTACGGTCGTCGGCGTACTGCAGCACCGGGAAATAGGAAGGGAAGTGCAGGGTGAACTTCCAGCCCGCCTTGCCGTCCTTCTCGGCCGCGCCGCGCGCGGCTTCCAGCGCGTCCGCGGGCAGGCCGCCCAGCCGGCTTTCGTCCTCGATCACCAGCGCATAGCCGTTGGTCGCGTCGAGCACGTGATCCGAGAAGGCCTTGGACAGCTGGGCCTGCTGTTCCTGGATGGCGGCGAAGCGCGGTTTCTTGTCTTCGGGCAGTTCGGCGCCTCCCAGGCGGAAGCCGCGCAGTTCATTCTCCATGAGCTGGCGGCGCGCCGCGCTCATGGTGGCGAATTCGGGGCTGGCGGCGAGGGCCTTGTATTTCTCGTACAGCGCCAGGCTCTGCCCCAGCGAGGACCAGAACTCGGTCATGCGCGGCAGGTTATCGGCGTGCGCCTGGCGCAACGCGGGCGTGTCCGCGACCGCGCTCAGGTGCCCGACCACGCCCCACGCGCGGCCGAGCGGCTCGGTGGCGGTCTCGAGCGCTTCCACGGCATTGGCCCAGGTGGCTTCGGTGGCGGGCGCCTCGGCACGCTCGACGGCGGCCTGCGCGGTGGCCAGCAGCACGTCCAGCGCCGGCCCGATATGCTCGGGGCGGATATCGGAGAAACGGGGCAGGTCGGTGAAATCCAGCAGCGGATTGGCGGCGTTAGCGTTGGCGGCTTGGTCCATGACGTCTCTCTTGGCAGAGCCCATAAAGGCAATACCCCGCACATTGGGGCGGGGTGGCAGGTTTTCCAGTGCCGCGATGGCGGCGGGCGGCCTCAGCCGGCGGCTCGCTCTGCGGCTTCCAGCGTGTTGATGAGCAGCATGGTGATGGTCATCGGGCCCACGCCGCCGGGCACCGGCGTGATATAGCCGGCCACTTCCTTGACGCCGGCGAAGTCCACGTCGCCGCACAGCTTGCCATTGTCGTCGCGGTTCATGCCCACGTCGATCACGGCCGCGCCGGGCTTGACCATGTCGGCGGTGATGATGTTCCGGCGTCCCACCGCGGCCACGATCACGTCGGCGTCGCGGGTATGGGCGGCCAGGTCGCGCGTCTTGCTGTTGCAGATGGTGACCGTGGCGCCGGCCTGGAGCAGCAGCATCGCCATCGGCTTGCCGACGATATTGGAGGCGCCCACCACCACGGCGCGGGCACCGCGCAACGGGAACTGCACCGATTCCAGCATCTTCATGCAGCCGTACGGCGTGCAGGGGCGGAACAGGGGGGCGCCCGTCATCAGGGCGCCGGCATTGGCTACGTGGAAGCCATCCACGTCCTTCTCCGGGGCAATCGCTTCGAGCACTTTGTGGCTGTCGATATGCTTGGGCAGGGGCAGTTGCACCAGGATGCCGTGGATGTTCGGGTCGCGATTGAGGGCGTCGATGCGCGCCAGCAGGTCGGCTTCGCTCAGGTCGGCCGGATAGCGGTCCAGCGAGGAGTGGAAGCCGTTGTCGTCGCAGGCCTTCACCTTGTTGCGCACGTAGACCTGGCTGGCCTGGTCATCGCCGACCAGGACCACGGCCAGGCCCGGCCGGTGGCCGCGCTCGGTAAGGCGGGCGGCGCGCTGGGCGGCTTCCGCGCGGAGTTGCTTGGCAAGGGCGTTGCCGTCGATGAGTTGGGCTGGCATGGGATCGGAGGGGAAGGTGGGAAGAAGGGATAAAGCGGAATTATAAAGGTTGACGCAACCGGGGGCGATGCCGCCAGGGGCACTGGTAGCATCCCTGCATGCACGCACTGACCTATTTCCTCGCGCCCGGCGGGCAGGGCGCGCAAGCCTTGCTGGCGGCGCTCAGCCTTGCCGGGCTGGCCTGGGCGCTATGGCGCCGGCCCTGGCAACTGCTCCGGCGCGACGAACTGCAGCACGGCTGGCTGGGTGCGCTGCTGTTCGTGACGCTGCTGTGGACGGCCAGGGTGGCGCTGCCGGGCGCGCTGGCATTCCAGCTGTCTGGCGCCACGCTGATGGTGACGCTGTTCGGGCTGCCGCTGGCGCTGCTGTCGCTGTTGGTGGCGGATCTGGTATCGCTGCTGGGCCTCGGCTACCTGGCAGGGGAGACCTGGAGCGGCATCGACTGGCCATCCTTGTGGCCCCGCTATGCGTGGATGGGTTTGCTGCCGGCGCTGATTTCAGCGGCGCTGCAGGGCGCCATGCGCCAGCTGCTGCCACGCCACCCCTTTGTCTTCATTCTCGGTCATGGCTACTTCGCGGCCGGGCTGGCCGCGCTGGGCGCCGGGGCGGCGCAGGCCGCATGGCGCAGCCTCAGCATGGGCGACGGCGTGCTGACGCTGTCGGACACGCTGACGGCGGTGCTGATCCTGGCGTTTGGCGAGGCCTTCCTGACCGGCATGCTGGTCGCGGTGTTCGTGGTCTACAAGCCGCAATGGGTCGTGACCTTTCGCGACGAGGAGTATCTCCGGGACCCGGAGGCGTGAGCGGGAGGGGTATCAGGGCCACAGTGCGCCTCCCCGCGCGGGGAAGGCAAGGTGGCCAGATGGCCATATGGCCATATGGCCATCTGGCCATATGGCCATGTAGCGGGCCCCCGGGCGGGACCGCGCTACGGGCGCATGCCGCTTGCGCTCAGCTGTTCTTCGACAGGGCCAGGCGCAGCAGGTCGGCCACGGTGTTGACGTTGAGCTTTTCCATGATGTTGGCGCGGTGCGCCTCCACGGTCTTGATGGAAATGCCCAGGTCGTCGGCGATCTGCTTGTTCAGGCGGCCTGCGACGATGCGCTCGAGCACCTGTTGCTCGCGCGTGGTGAGCTTGCCCAGCAGGTCCTTGGCGGCGCGCTGCTCGCGCGCGGCGGAATGGTCGGTGCGCGCCTTCTGCAGCATGCGTTCGACCAGCGAGCGCAGTTCGGACTCGTCGAACGGCTTCTCGATGAAATCGATCGCGCCCTTCTTCATCGTAGAGACCGCCATCGGCACGTCGCCGTGGCCGGTGATGAAGACGATCGGGATATTGATGTTCTCCGCGATCATGCGCTCCTGCAGCTCGGGCCCGCTCATGCCCGGCATCCGCACGTCCAGGATCAGGCACGAAACCTGGCCGGCGTCGTAGGCGGAGAGAAACTGCTCGGCGCTGGTAAAGCTGCGAACCTGGTAGCCATTGCCCTCCAGCAGCCAGGTCAGCGAGTCGCGCATGGCTTCATCGTCGTCGACGATAAAGACGGTCTCGCCGCGGTGGGAGGTAGGGTTTGGCGTCACGTTCATGAAGTCTCCTGGGACAACAAAGTCATTTGTCGCCAAGTGTAACCGCCCCGGCCGGCTAGCGACAGGGGCCCGCGGGGGTTACCCCCCGGCGAGGGCCGCCTGGCTCGGGTCGTGTCGCGCGCAGCCTACTGGTCGATCAGCGCCGGTTGCAGCGGCAGCATGATCTTGAAGGTGCAGCCGATGCCGTCGACATTGTTCTCCACCCATAGCCTTCCCTGGTGGGATTCGATGATGGAGCGGCAGATATTCAGGCCCATGCCCATGCCGTCGGACTTGGTGCTGAAGAATGGTTCAAACAGGCGTTCCTTGGTGGCCTCGTCCACGCCGGGGCCCTGGTCGATCACGTCGATGCGCATATTGTTGCCGAACTCGCCGGGTTCCACGCGCGCATGCAGGCGCACCACGCCGGTCGAGCGCATGGCGGGCAGGCCGGCCATGGCCTCGACGGCGTTCTTGAGTAGGTTGACCAGCACCTGCTCGATCAGCACCGGATCGACGAACAGCAACATCGGCGGCGCCGGCAGGCGCGTGAGGATGGTCACGCGGCGCCGGGTGGCTTCCAGGTCGGCCAGGCCCACCGCATCGGCCACGATATCGTGCAGGGCCGCCTCGCGCCGCTGGGGCTGGCTGCGTTTCACGAAGCCGCGGATGCGGCTGATGATGGTACCGGCGCGCACTGCCTGCGCAGAGGTCTTCTCCAGGATCGGGATGAGGTCCTCGGGCGTGCTGCGGCCCGAGCGCAGCCTGGCCACGGCGCCCATGCAGTAGTTGTTGATGGCCGCCAGCGGCTGGTTGAGCTCGTGCGCCAGCGACGACGCCATCTCGCCCATGGTGGTCAGGCGGCTGGTGAACTGGATCCGCTCTTCGTGCTGGCGCGCCATTTCCTCGGCGGCCTTGCGCACGGTGATGTCGGTGGCGATCTGCATCTGCGCCAGGTGGCCGTCCACCCACTGGATATAGCGGCGGCGCACCTCGAACCACTTCTGCATGTCGGGCACGAAGACCTCGCGCGCGTCCGACGAGTAGGGCATCAGCTCGGACGCGGGCAGCCCGGCATAGGCGTCGATGAAGTCAGTGGCGTCGCTCGACACCTGTTCCTTGTCGACCTCGCCGCCGGCCAGCTTGAGATGGCCTTCGGCTTCCCAGCCGAACAGCTGGCGGTAATAGCGGTTGGCGAACAGCAGCTCGGGCTTGTCCGTGGCCAGCACCGACACGGCCGCATCCAGGCTTTCCAGCACCGTGGTGAAACGGTCGTGCGCGGCGGCGAGTTCCTCGCGGGCGCGCTTGGGCTCGGTGATATCCGTCATCGAGCTCATCCAGCCGGTATGGCGGCCGCGGCCGTCCACCAGCGGCGAGACATACATGCGCGCATAGAAGCTGCTGCCGTCGCGGCGCATGACACGCATCTCGTAGCCGCCCGCCGGCGACTTGCCTTGCAGTGTCAGGTCGATCTGCTTCTGCATCTCCGGCTGGTCGTTGGGCGGCCAGTAGGGGAAGGGCGGCACGCGGCCGACCAGGTCGGCATCCTGCCAGCCGGTCATGCGGCAGAAGGCGGGGTTGACGTAGGTGATGCGGCCGTTCAGGTCGAGCGCGCGCAGCCCGATCAGCATGGAGTTTTCCATCGCCCGCCGGAACGAAGTCTCGGCCAGCAGGGCACGCTGCGCCTCGGAGCGGCGGCTGGTGTGCCGCCACATGCTCCACAGGCTCCACAGCAGGAAGCACGACAGTCCCACCACCAGCCACAGCAGCATGTTGTTGGGCAGGTTGGAGGCGGGCGGGTAGGCGTCGGCGCGCAGCGACAGCGAATGCCCGGGCGGGTCGAGCAGCACCTCGTAGGACAGCGCATTGCCCGGCACCGGCCGCAGCGAGGTGCTGGCGCGGATCTGGTTGTTCTTGTCGATCAGCGAAAAACGGTAGCGCTCGGTCAACTCCGGCGGCAGCAGGTGGGTCAGGATGCCGTTGATCGAGTAGAGCGCGCCCAGCGTGCCGAGGAACTCGTTGTCCCGCACGATCGGCACTTCCATCAACATGAAGCTGTCGCCGCGGTCGTTGACCAGCGGGCGCGAGTACACCACGCGCTGGGTTTCGCGGGCGGCGTCGAAGGTGTCGAGCACCTCGGGTTCGAGCGGCTGGTCCTGGGTCTCGCGCAGCCGGTTGGCGAACTCCGAGGTGGAGGGCAGCGACCAGCGTCCGCGGTGGGTGGCGTCGAGCCAGTTGACGAAGACGATCTCGGGGTTCTCGCGCAGGATTTCCTGGGCGGCGGTGCGATAGGCGCCCTGGTCGAGCTGCGCGGCGGCAATGTCGCGCGCCAGCGACGCCAGCTGGTCCTGGTTGCTCAGCAAGGACAGGCGCACGCGCTGCTGGGCCCAGGCGGCATCGCGATAGAGCGCGTCGCGCTGTTGCTGGCGCTCGGTTTCATGCAGCGACCACAGGATCACGCCCATCGCCACGGTGAACAGCACGATGGCCACCAGCGGAATGAACATGAACCAGCTGGTTGCCACCAGGTTGCGCCAGCGCAGCCACCAGAGGCCGCGCGGCGGCCCGTTGACGGCAGGCGACTCGTCCGTGTGGCCCAGCGAATCGAGCTGTGCAAGGGGCGTGAGCGGGGCCGGCGGGGCGGCCGGCGCCGGGTCGCCGCCACCTGGCTTGGCGGTGCCGGAAGCGGAGGGCGGCACGACGGCGGCGCGCAGGTGGGACAGAAAATCTTTGAGGGAAGGCATGGCGGGATTGACGACTGACCGGCCAGTGTAGCGGGATTGCTACCCCGCGTCGCTTGGGGTAAGCGCCAATGCGGCAGTGCGTCATCGGTGCCGAAGGGGAGCCGCGCCGGAAGCGTTCAGCGGCAAGGGCCGGCGCCGATTTGTGATGCGGCGCCGCAATATTCCGCATTATGAGAAACAATATCGCAATTTGAAAATTTGGCTTGTCTTGCCCAATCTGCTTCCATAAAATCGGACCGACCCAAAAGTGCGGACGGAGGGGCTGTGTCTGCCGCTGGCGAAAGCGCCAGGCGGTGTGTTTGCAGCCCGGGCACCGTACCGTAGTCATACCGTCAGGACGGCGTTTCCGCGACAACCATGCGGGAGCGCCGCGGCACGCATTTACCAGGAGACAGTCATGTCAGCTGTACCAGAGCAGATCCTCGGCGCCAGCAGCGCCAACGACGCCGACCCCCAGGAAACCCATGAGTGGCTCGACGCCCTGCAAGGCGTGATTGCCGCCGAAGGCACCGACCGCGCTGCCTTCCTGATCGACAAGCAGATCGAATACGCACGCGTGAACGGCGTTACCCAGCCGTTCCACGCCGAAACGCAGTACATCAACACCATCCCGGTAGAGCAGCAGGCCCGCATTCCCGGCGACCAGGACGTCGAGCACCGCATCCGCTCGTACACCCGCTGGAACGCCATGGCGATGGTGCTGCGCGCCAACAAGCACACCAATGTCGGCGGCCACATCTCGTCGTTTGCCTCGGCGGCCACGCTGTATGACGTCGGCTACAACCATTTCTGGCGCGCGCCGTCGGAGCAGAGCGGCGGTGACCTGGTCTTCGTGCAGGGCCACTCGGCCCCGGGCGTGTATTCGCGCGCCTTCCTGCTCGGCCGCCTGACCACCGACCAGCTCGATAATTTCCGCCAGGAAGTCGACGGCAAGGGCATCTCGTCCTACCCGCACCCGTGGCTGATGCCGGATTTCTGGCAGTTCCCGACCGTGTCGATGGGTCTGGGCCCGATCATGGCCATCTACCAGGCCCGATTCATGAAGTACCTGGACAGCCGCGGCCTGGCCAAGGCCGGCGACCGCAAGGTCTGGGCCTTCCTGGGCGACGGCGAGACCGACGAGCCGGAATCGCTCGGCGCGATCGGCATGGCCGGGCGCGAGAAGCTCGACAACCTGGTCTTCGTCATCAACTGCAACCTGCAGCGCCTGGACGGCCCGGTGCGCGGCAACGGCAAGATCATCCAGGAACTGGAATCCGAGTTCCGCGGCTCGGGCTGGAACGTCATCAAGGTGGTGTGGGGCAGCCGCTGGGATTCGCTGCTGGCGCGCGATACCAAGGGCCTGCTGATGAAGCGCATGATGGAATGCGTGGACGGCGAGTACCAGACCTTCAAGGCCAAGGACGGCGCCTACGTGCGCGAGTTCTTCTTCAACACGCCGGAACTCAAGGCGATGGTGGCCGACTGGTCCGACGACGACATCTGGCGCCTGAACCGCGGCGGCCATGACCCGCACAAGATCTACGCCGCCTACAAGGCAGCCAGCGAACACAAGGGCCAGCCGACGCTGATCCTGGCCAAGACCATCAAGGGCTATGGCATGGGCGATGCCGGCCAGGCCATGAACGTGGCTCACCAGCAGAAGAAGATGCCGGTGGAGTCGATCCGCGCGTTCCGCGACCAGTTCAACATTCCGGTCGCCGACGACAAGATCGAGGACGTGCCCTACCTCACCTTCGAAGAAGGCTCGAAGGAACTGGAATACATGCGCGCCCGCCGCATGGATCTCGGCGGCTACCTGCCGGCCCGCCGCCTCAAGGCCGAGCCCTTGCAGATTCCCGAGCTGTCGGCTTTCGATGCCCTGCTCAAGGCCACCAGCGAGGGCCGCGAGGTGTCCACCACCATGGCCTTCGTGCGGATCCTGAACACGCTGCTCAAGGACAAGCAGATCGGCAAGCACGTGGTGCCCATCGTGCCCGACGAGTCGCGCACCTTCGGCATGGAAGGGCTGTTCCGCCAGGTCGGCATCTGGAACCAGGAAGGCCAGAAGTACGTGCCGCAGGATCATGACCAGCTGATGTTCTACAAGGAATCGCAGACTGGCCAGGTGCTGCAGGAAGGCATCAACGAAGCCGGCGCCATGTGCGACTGGATCGCGGCCGCCACGTCGTACTCGACGCACGGCGTGCAGATGATCCCGTTCTACATCTACTACTCGATGTTCGGCATCCAGCGCATCGGCGACCTGTGCTGGGCGGCGGCGGACATGCGCTCGCGCGGCTTCCTGCTGGGCGGCACCTCGGGCCGCACCACGCTCAACGGCGAAGGCCTGCAGCACGAAGACGGCCATTCGCACGTGTTCCACGCCGTCATCCCGAACTGCATCTCGTACGACCCGACCTTCCAGTACGAACTGGCGGTGGTCATGCAGGACGGCATGCGCCGCATGTACGTCGAGCAGGAAGACGTGTACTACTACCTGACGGTGATGAACGAGAACTACGAGCACCCGGAAATGCCGGCCGGCTCGGAGAAGGACATCGTCAAGGGCATGTACCAGTTCCGCAAGGGCGTGGAAAACAGCAACGCGCCGCGCGTGCAGTTGCTGGGCTCGGGCACGATCTTCCGCGAAGTCATCGCCGCGGCCGATCTGCTCAAGAAGGACTGGGGCGTGGAATCGGACCTGTGGAGCTGCCCGAGCTTCACCGAGCTGGCCCGCGAAGGCCACGACGTCGAGCGCTTCAACCTGCTGCACCCGACCGAGACGCCGCGCGAGTCGTTCGTCGCGCAGAAGCTCAAGGGCGTGCGCGGCCCGGTGATCGCCTCCACCGACTACATCCGCGCGTTCGCCGAACAGATCCGTCCGTTCGTGCAGCGCCGCTATGTGGTGCTGGGCACCGACGGCTTCGGCCGCTCGGACACCCGCGAAAAGCTGCGCCACTTCTTCGAGGTCGACCGTCACTGGGTGACGCTGGCGGCACTGAAGGCGCTGGCCGACGAAGGTGCGATCGGCCGCGACAAGGTGGCCGAAGCCATCAAGAAGTACAACCTCGACCCCAGCAAGCCGAACCCGATGTCGGTCTAAGCCGGCTGACCGCACGAACCCCCGCAGGAAGGCAACCGCGCCGCCGGCGCCCGGACCCCGATCCGGCGCCTTGCGGCGTGGCGGCGTGACAGATTCGGGCGGTGAGGGTAACCTCGCCGCTTGTGCTTGTCGTGCCCGTTGTCCTGCCCAGGAGACACTGAATGAGTCAAGCGATTGAAATCAAGGTGCCGGATATCGGCGATTACGACGCCGTTCCCGTCATCGAAGTGCACGTGAAACCGGGCGACACCATCAAGGCGGAAGACGCCCTGGTGACGCTGGAATCGGACAAGGCCACGATGGACGTGCCGTCGCCGCAGGGCGGCACCGTCAAGGAAGTCAAGATCAAGGTCGGCGACAACGTTGCCGAAGGCACCGTGCTGGTCATGCTGGAACCGGCCGGCCAGGCCGCCGCCACGCCGGCAGCAGCCGCACCGGCCCCGGCGGCCGCCGCGCCCGCTCC